>JAIBBZ010000001.1:300000-564773 GCA_019694435.1 Pirellulales bacterium | reverse complement strand
GCGCACAGACAACCCCAGAAGGGGATCATGACGAACCCGTTTGCAGCCGCGGTGCCCGAGTCGCCGGCAGGTGGTACTCAGCCGTCCGTTGTTCGGCGGTAACCTGCCCCAGCGCGGTTTCCAGAAACCGGCTAGCCTCCTGACAGCTTGGTCCCGCAATTCCACGGGTTTGAAGCTGGGTCTGTCCCTCGGGCGAGACAAGGATCTCGATCACGCGCGTCATGCAGCACCTCCGGACAGTTGGATCGTGAGCTTGATCGAGCCATCGGGTAGCCGTTGCTCGACGATGCTGTGCCCATGTCGATGGGCCTCGAGTCGAGCTTTTTCGACGGCGTAAGCTTGCAGGAAGCGATCCAGCTCGCGGCGATCGCCCCAGCCGCCTTCGTAATTGTCGAAGTGCACGCGCCCCTCCTTGAGGTCACAGACAACGGGAAACTTCCAATCGCGGAGCCGCACGGCCAGCCCCGTGACACTGCCACTAAACAGCCGCACGCATTCCTCAGTCGGCTCGGCCAGTTGCAACCGCCGACACGCGGCAGCTACGGCCGCCCGATCGCGGACCTGGGTTTCGATCGTGACGATGTGGGACACGCAGATGCTCCTTTCGTTCGTCTTGTGAGTGTGGGTGTAGAACAAGCGGATCGTCGTCCGCTCTCGGACTGCCGGGCGTAGCGTTGCGCACGGGCAGCGCCATCAGGCAGTGGCGCCCTTAGCGAGGCAGCGCAAGCGCTAACCCTCGGCAAAGAGATATGACGCAATATTTGCGCGAATTTGCGCGGCTTTGCGGAAGCCGAAGAGAGCTCGGCACATGGCCTGACCTGGAGTGACTTCGAGCACCGCGTTAAACGGCCTGAGAGCCCCGTTCACCGCCGTCTGTCGCCTCACTGGCCTCCGCAGCCCTGGAGCGAGCCACGGCTGCCTGACGGGCTGTCTGGAGCTCTGCATGCGCCTGGCGCACGAGCGTCTCAAGCGCGGCGAGTACCTCAGCGAGCTGACCGCGGCCATAGTAGACGCGCCGCACGCGTCCGTCGCGCCGCTCGCTGCGGTAGAAGTAACGTGCCGTTCCTCGCTGCTCGATGGGCATGATGCAGCTCCTGTACTACGGGGACGGTCCCCCGCGTCGACGCGTTGCGCACGCATCATATTTCAGCGCGAACGCCGACCGCATTTTTGAACTAGCCAGCCGCCGATAGCGGGGTATTTTCTACCGGGATGTCAACCGTCGTGAGCACCACTTGCGGTCGTTCATCGCCCGTAAGCTCGGCAAGTTGCTGAGAGCAAAACTCCAGCTCAGCCAGCCATTTACGCATCAACTCCAGCGCCCGCAGCCAGCTGGGGCCACGCTGAATTGACTCGGGCAATGCGGCCAATTGGAGGGCCAAGGCGACCTTGGCCAGCCGTTCAAAAGTGCGGTCGGAGCCAACGGTGTTGCCCCGGTTTTCGCGGTTCAAGCGGCCACCGGCGTCTTCGGCTTCACTCTTGCGACCGCGTTTTTGAACGCCGCGACCGCATTTTTGAACCGCATCGGGGCAACTTAGTGAATCTGCGGCCTCCCCCGAGTCAGCGAAGGTGGTCTCTGCTGCTGCCTCCGAGTGCATCGGCGCGCAGCTTTCGTGGGTTTTTGCGCCGAAGTCCTCGTACCAGAGGCCGGGCCACCGCTGAAAACATTCGATGACTGCCTCTAGGACCTGCGGACCACCCTGGTAGGCCAGCCGAAGCGCCTCCTCGTAAACCGGATCGACGTACCGCTCGCAGTTTCGGCGGCCGAAGATCGCGTGCTCAAGCACCCAATCGGTGGCTTCGAGTCCTGGACGGACATCGTAGAACAACTCGGCAAAGCCCCGGACCGCGTCTACGGATAACTCCAGTCGGCGGGCAATCTCGGCGTCTTGGAGTCCGGCCAACAGACTGGCCTCGAGCATCCAGCGCTGCTCACGCGGACTCTCGGCGAGGCAGCGGGCGCTGTGGATTTCGGGGAATTTTCGAATCACGGTCTGTTGCCGCCGCGCCGTGCCCGCCCGCAACCAAGCCCGCACGTAATCCACGGCGCGAAGCGTGAGTAGATCGTCACGGCGACGACAGGCGTTACGGCCCGCGTGAATCAGGTCGCTGGCTCGCTGCCAACGCCACGCGGGCCCTCGCTGCACAAGTATTTCGTGGTTGGTTGCCATGCTGCGATGAACCAGTCCCGAATGCGGAGCAATGCTGACGGTCAGCACCGCCAGGCGAGTTGTTGCCTTCACCCTCTTTGCCGGTAATCCACTGCACGATCCTGACTCACGATCAGCCGGACCGCTAACGGTTCGGCAAACGTTAGGCCGCGATTGCCACACGCGGCTCATTGTCCGCGTGTCTGACTATTAACGTACCTGCCCCAGCACCCTGACACATCGTGCGTCTTAGTGCGCGTTTTACGACATTGGCAGTGCCAAATTTCGCGCGTTGTGCGTCGCAGAGACGCAGAGAGAATTCGATGTATTCGGGGGCAAAAACCTTCCTCACGGGTCAGAACATGGCGATCGATGTTAATCGCGAAAAACTCCTAACATTCAATGAAGTCGCCGAACAACTTTTCGCCAGCTGGCGCCCGGATGCGGCGACCTGGTTTCGCTGGGCGACCAAGGGCCTCCGTGGCGTGCGCCTCGAAACCGTAAAGGTGGGCGGCAAGGTGCTGACGAGCCGGGAAGCAGTACACCGATTCGTCGCAGCTACCAACGGCACGTGCTCGCTGGCTTCCGCGCCCACGAGCAACCTTGCCAAGCCGAGCCGATCGGCGAACGAAGTGCTGCGCGTTGCCGGTATCGCGGCAGACTACTCAGAAAACGACCGCGATGCGTGCCGAGTTGATCGATGACGCACATGTCGCACTCCAAGCCTCGATCGTCGCAGCGATCCGCCCAAAACGTCGAGATCCGGCGCCAACCGCACTACGCCGAAGTTGCTACGCGGTACCGGCCCCTGATTGAGCCCCTGCTAACGCTGCCGGGGCTCCGACCCACTGTCCAAACGGACGGTTCCCTACGGCTGATCGACGAACCCTTGTCGCTGTGGATTGAAGAAGTACACGACGAGGCTCCGCCCGCCTCCCTCCGCTTCGCCCTAGGTCTCGTATCGCGTGTCGCCGCGCATCTGCGCTGCCTGGGTCACACAGTCACGGTGACTCCGGGATTGCGGTCGCGCAAATGGTTTTTCCAGGCTCGCGACTACCTTAGTGTGCCCAACGTAAATCCGGCCGTTGTCTTTCTATTGGCCCGAATGGCCGAAAGGGGGTCGGGGCAACTCTTGACGCTCCGCGCCGACGACCCAGTTTCGATTGTGTTGCATTCGGCCAGGTACTGGCCACAGGCGCGGATACTCGTCGGCGTGCCGTCTTGGAGGGTGGCTGCAGGCTTCGAACACCGGTTGCGGGCCGCGGGCTGTCCCGCGGTGAGCAGTAACCGCGAGGATCGCAATGAGCAACGGGCTCATGTCCGGGTGGTACCAGGCGTCGAGTTAGAGTGCGTTAACGATACCTATGCCGACATCCTGATCGCTGCCGGCCTCGACGCCGCCTTGTGGTATGCCCAGCGCACGCGCGGCCTGACTGGCGGGCCCATCGGCCGGTTTGCGGCAGTCTCTCGGGCGGCCAAGCTCACCGCACGCGAAGCATTGCTGCTCGAGGCGGCGTTTGGCCCGGTGATCTTTGACGCGGGGGTGGCGTGCTCGGGCAATGCATCGGCTGCCTTCGGACTGCTGCCCGTGCCCGCGGTGCTCGCCGATCGACGGACACTCACGCTCGACGAGAAGCGCGCCGCAATCTGGCACAACACGGAGCGGAACGAGCAGATCCGCGACTTCGTCATGGAGTACCGCCGGTCGTACCGCAGGCCGCTGAGCGCGCGATGGCCCCTCGCCCCCAAACTGCGCGCCACGCTCGAGGGCCTGCGGAGGGCCGATAGCGCGGCGGCAATCATTGTCGAGACCGTCGAGCATGGCCGCATCTTGCAAGAGCTGCTGCCCGACTCTGCCTTGCGGTCTCTCGCGCCCCGAGTTTCGAGCTCAAAAAGTGAACGCGCCTTCACTATCTGTACCCAGCAGTTTGTCGAGCGCCATGGCCTGTCGGCCTCGCTGGTAATCCGGGCAGACGGACCGGGGGCTTGGCCCTGCAGCGACTCGGTGATCAAGGTCCACCGCCGGATCCGGCAGCTGGTGGTCCTCGACGTGCTGGATGTCGGCCCGGACCGCCCTGCGGCCTGGACCAGGATGGATACCCGCCTGAGTGCTTACGTTCGTCAAGGTTGGGAACTCTGCTACTAGATTTAGAAAGGAGCAGCACATGTACGAAAGTCTTGGCCGGCGGCGAGACGCAAATCTGACCGCCGGCGCACGAGCCCGCGCGGACCGACTGTACGGGCATCGACCCGCGCAGTTCCTGCGCCGACACGTGCGTGCTTGTCGGGACGTACAGAAAGTTCCCCAGCGTGACCAGGAGTTCCAGCAGGGGCTCCTGACCACAATCGCCGACCCACGCATGCTGATGGCGGCTTTCGAGTCGCTGACAGCCAAGGGTGGGACGGCACCCGGGCCCGATGGTGTCGAATTCGACACCTTGTCCTCGCACGACGGGTGGATGATCGCCCGCTGTCTCGGTCAAATCATTCTCAACGGTTCCTACCGACCTGGACCGGTTAGACAGCTAGCCATACCCAAACCCGGAAAAGCAGGACAACGAGTTCTCACCATCGATAATGTAGTCGATCGTATCGCCGCGAAGGCGACCCAGTTGACCGTCACGCCACTGATCGACCCGACGTTCGATGAGCGGTGCCACGGCGGCCGACCGGGCCGGGATCGAAACACGGCGCTCTGGCATGCCGAATCGCTGATGCAACAGGAAGGCCGCTACGTCCTCGTGACGGCCGACTTGGAGAAGGCATTCGATAACGTGCCGTGCGGCAGGCTGCCCTCCCTGCTAAGGCAGTACCTGCCGGCCGACGTCATCAACCTGATCGTCAGTTTTCAACGGGGGCGACGGAAGGGCATCGGCCAAGGCTGCCCAATGTCGCCGCTACTGTTGAATGTGTACCTGACGCACGTTTTGGATCGGCGGTGGCGAAGCGATCCCAACCTGCCACCCATGATTCGGAACGCCGACGATCTGCTGTTGGTGTGTCGCGACACACAGGAGGCCTGCACCGCTCTCGAGCGACTGCAGGAGATCCTCGTCCCCACCGGGATGAAACTACGACCGGATGCCACGCAGGAAGCCGACCTGCAAGGCGGGGAAACGATCGACTGGCTAGGGTACAACGTCGGCTGGAGGGAGGGATCCCTTCAGGTGAGCATCCCAGCGACGAGCTGGGAAAAACTCGCCGACGGACTGTCCGAAGCGCACCGTGCGCCGAGGGCAGTTCAGCATGCTCAAAGTACGGTGCGTGGCTGGCTAGAACAGGCAGCCGCGACTTTCCCCACGGTGATGCACAAGGACGTGCTGGCACATGTCCGAGAAATCGCGACACTCCAGGCCTGGGAAGAGATCCCGAGCGATCGAGAACTTCTCAGGAGCTGGCGCACGGCCTACCGGGCGTACCTGCGGCGACGATGGACTTGGGATGTTCTGTACGGCGCCGGCAGCTCCGCTGCCGCATTAGAAAAGTTCGAAGACCGATCTACCGGCCGTGGCGGTTGCCCTGTTTCCGCAGGGCAACCGTCTGCGGCCGGTGCTTTTGACTATCAGGTGTATTGCGACGGCGGCCATCGACGAGGCGATCCGTCGCTGGGCGGATGCGCCTTTGTTGTGCTCGATTTCCAGGGGCGGGTGATCCGCCAGGCCCGCAAGACGTTCCGGGGTGGGTCGGCGCCGTTGGCTGAATTGTTGGCAGCGATCGGCGCCCTGGAAGCCACGCCGCCTGGCTCGCGGATCGAGTTGGTGAGCGACTCACGCTATGTCGTCGATGCGATTCAGGACGCGTTGGCCCATTGGGCGGCCCAACAGTGGCGAGCCGGCCCCCCAGGTCGGTCACGTCGTCTCAAGCATGTGGCCCTGTGGCGGCGTCTCGATGCCTTGATGCAACAGCGCAAGGTGGTTGCCCGCTGGGTACGCGGCCACAGCGGCGACGCTTGGAATGAAGTCTGTGATCAGCTAGTCGAGGACGCCCTCGAGAGATGATCCGGCACGCCGCAGCCACCCCACCGGATCACACCGACTCGCTACCGCTTCGCTCCGGGCGGTGGGCCTTGGCATTCCCACGCGGGGCCCGTACGTGCTGGTTGGCCGGCGGTGCCGCGTGTGGCCGAGGACGTCCGACGTGTGGCACTCAACGACCTACCGAAATGATCGCGTCGGAATGCGGTCGCCGACTGTGAGGCTGGACTAGGAAGCGGACACTGCACGTCCGGCAACTCCCGCGAATGGTGAGACAGTGCTGTTCGTGTCGTGCGCGGACGACGCCGCGCTCTCGTGGGCAGTATTCATCGCCAGATCTGTCGACGCATCGAGCGCTTGCCAGGCCTCAGGCCTCCAACGAGCACCACGGCCTTTTTTAATTTCGATACATGGCTGGAGCTGGTCAGGTAACTTGTCTCGATGTTGGCCTGGCCGCGGCACGTAGGCTGGATCGCCCTTTGCGAGCCACTGTCCATTCCTTTCGATCAGTCTCTTGAGCCAACGGGCCGTATCGGGATTCGAGATCCCGCAAGAGCGACCAAGAAACGCCACGGCGCAATGGTTCCCTGGAGGATCGATATGGACCTGCGGTCCAGCAGCCGCGATTGCTGAGCTGTCCGGTTTAGGGGCGCTCGCCGATGGCTGGCCGGCCGACTGGGGGGAGGAGATTCTGGCGAGTTCTGCTCGCAAAAACTGATCGAGCGTGGTCACGTATTCAGGACAATCGTCCGCGCAGCGCACATCGCCATCTGCGTGTCCTTTGCCATTGGCTGCGTTGTCTTTGCGGTCAACGCAGTCAGCTGGTTCATCGCAGTCATCGATAGAATTGCCCTCTGCTGGGCCAGCACTTTTTGCTGGGACCGGCAAACGGTGCTGCGGCGGCCCGCTCGGAACGGCTCCTGCAACGGAACTGACCCGCTGCCAGAGCGACTGTAATTGCTGCGACCTCTCGTCGATGTTCCATTGCAGCTGGTGAGGCGGCACGTGCAGCTCGCCTGGCTGCCAACGTGGCCAGTACCAATCGTCCTCGGGCAGCTTCGTGGGCTCGCGGGGACGCCACAGGCGGTCCAGTTCTATCCCCAGACAACAGGCAATTTCGAACGGCGGCTCCAGGGTCTGGAGCAGCTCGTCGCACGTCGCCAGGTGCGGGTCCCACTCCGCTCGCATTCGGGCGCAGGACTGCTGGTCAGCCTGCAGAGCACTTGAATACGCTGGGACACTCTGATCGCGCGGTCGCTGGGCGGGTAAGTACTCTTCGCCACAGGCCTGCTCACACGCCCGCAGTCGTTGTTCGATCCGGTCCAAGTGTGCCGGTCGACAAACAAGGCAACAGTGCCGCGCGAGCGTGTCGACCAGCCTGTGGATATAGCGCTCGACCTGATGGGCCGTCCCCAGACGACGCTCGAGATACAACTCGGGCAGGCGCTCGATCAAAAAGCGGACTTGGTTGAGCCGCTTGCCCATTTCGAAGGCCAGCAGGAACTGCGTAGTCGCGGTCCCGGCCAGTCGATCGTCCTGCGATCGTCGCAGCAGCGGATCGAGGCTGGGAGAACTGCTGCAGGCCGGTTCAACAGGTTGGCGAGGCATAATACCGCTCTCCGAATGCGCGGTCCCCAAACGGGACCCGTGGTTAACCGGCCTCGGCCGCAATCTGCTGGGCCTTGAGCCAATCTCGTTCGGCGTAGATCTGGGTGACATCGGCACGACTGTGACCGAGGACGACTTGGGCGCCCTCGAGGCCATACTGCGCACGGATCGCGGTGGCCGCCGCATGCCGCAGTTGATTGGGGCACCAGGGGGGCACACCTGCTTTTTCACATGCACGGCGAATGGCCCGGGCGTAGGTGTGATGTTCGTAGTGGTCGCCGGGCGGACGGCGAGGTCGGGCTTTGCGGCGGTCGCGTTGACTCGGTTGGACTTTCGTCTTCCGTTGCGCTCGCAAGCGGCGCGCCCGCTGCGCGACGGCTTCACGTGGGCTGAAGCAGTAGGCCTCCGGTTCGCGGTCCAAGTAGGGCAATAGGACGGCTTGCGCCCGTGGACCCAGCATAATCTGTCGCCCCCGGCCCCGGTGTTCGGTTTTGTGGCGCGTCGGTCGATAGATCCAGACGGCTCCGTTTCGTTCGACCTCGCCGGGCCGGATCAACAGGGCCTCGCTCGGCCGGCAGCCACAGTACCGCTGGAGCAGGACGATATCGCGGATGACGGCGGGCAGGTGGGGCAGCGTGGCTTGAAACACGTCCTCGGCTACAGGCAGAACGGGCGCCGTTTCCCGTGCAGCGGAGCGGCCCTGCTTGAGTCCGGCCACCGTCGTGAGGGCCTGATGGACGGTCACTGCCACGAGCTCCTCGGCGACGGCCCAGCGGAACATCCGCTTGAGGATGCCGATCCGTTGATTAATCACTCCGCGGGAGATGTCCTGTTCAATCCACCGCTGCTGCAGGGCCTTCAGTCCCCGCGGTGAGAACGTATTGGCCTCGGTCGGGCCATACAGCTGATGCAAAGGCCGCAGGGCGTGTCGCAGATTGTCCAACTCGCCGGTCGGTTCGCCCTGCTTGCGATAGTAGGTCTCGGCGAATTGCCAGTAGGCGGCGATCACGTCGTCGACCGTGACGGCCCGGCTCGCTTCGGCCGTGCGCCGGCCTGCCGCCAGCCATTCGCCGACCGTGCGGTCGTATTTAGCCCGACTGGCAGCCGAGCCATAGGGGCCCAGGTAGACGTCCCGCCCGTTGAGGGTGACCACGGCCTGACCGCTGGCCTTGTGGAGGGCGTATTTGGGAACGCGAGGACCGACATTCGACATCGTGCGCAGCTCCCCCAGTTTGACTCAAAACCGTATCTACGGTTTTTTCGTCCGGGAGTATGCCGCACTGCCGACCGTCGGCAGGTACGCTAACTCTTGCGTTCGGCTGATCTTAGGTTGAGTGGGCGATACAGGGCTCGAACCTGTGACCCCCAGCTTGTCGAGCTGGTGCTCTAGCCAACTGAGCTAATCGCCCGATAGGTGACGTACAAGGCAAGAGGGGAGTCCGCGGGACGGCGGCAGTGCATCCCTATCCCTCTCTTCCCGTCGTCTGACTATGCCCACGCACTTTGACGCGCGGGGGGGCGAAGGTCAAGACCTGGGCCCCCCGGCGCGGCGATCGGGCGATTTGCCGAGAAATCGGACGGACGGCAGCCTCAAGAAACGCCGTTCGCAAGCCCGTGCCGTTCACCCCCGGCGGGCAGACATGCTCGTCTGGCACCGGCCCCTTGCATTCGGACGAGAGCGCCCGGCAGGCAAGCACGCAAAGATCCGTTGCGTGGACAACGTTTTGCTCATTGTTCGTCGCGCCTGATTCGGCGTGCCGGCAACGGCATGGAGCTGCGCCCTTCACGTAGAGTATGGGCGAATCAGCCGGCGGTCGTGGCGCCCCCGATCATGCTTTCCTGCGGTGTCGCAGAGAGTCGAAAGGCAACTGGCGAGTTCGCGAGCGTTGCCGCGGGATTTGCGTCTTAGCTCGGTCCGACTCGCGTGCGGTGCTGCCGCGGCGCCCCAAGAAAATTCTCCGAGGCCTGCCGCACCAGGCGTGCGCCGCAGCTCGCACCACAGCAGTTGCCGCGCCTGGCGCTGGCGGTGCGCGCGGCGACCGTCGTCACGCACGGCATGCTGTCGCGAACCTGGCGCTTGGTGAAGCAGTCCAGAAGGGCAATCTGCGTCCGGCTGCTAGGCGAGCGCCGTGGCGATGCGATACACTCGCCTGACTTGCGGACCGATGCCGGGACCACTGCCATTGTAGGGCAGGGGGGCGACGGCCGTAACCTCTTTCGGTGAAACCTCTTTCCCATGCTTCAGGTCAAGCTTCCCGACGGCAGCGTCCGCGAGTATTCCCGACCGATCACCCCCCTGGAGATTGCCGCCGAAATCGGCGCCGGCCTGGCCAAGGCGACCGTCGCTGCAGCCGTCGATGGCCAAACGGTCAGTCCCCGAGTGCCCCTGCCCGAGAGCGGCCAGGTCGCGTTGCGGCTGCTCACGAAAAAGGACCCCGAGGCCCTGGGCGTGATGCGGCACTCGTGTGCCCACGTGATGGCCCGGGCCGTGATGCGGCTGTTCGAGGGCGTGCAGTTGGCCTTTGGCCCCACGATCGACAACGGCTTTTATTACGACTTCGACCTGCCGCACAAGCTGAGCGAGGCCGACTTCCCGGCGATCGAGGCCGAGATGGCCAAGATCGTCAAGGAAGACGAGGCGTTCGATTGGTTTCTCGAGCCGCGCGAGCGCGCGATCGACCTGATGCGCGACTTGCGCCAGCCGCTCAAGGTCGAGCACATCAGCACGGGCCTGGCCGAGCATCCCACGCTGTCGTTCTATCGCCAGGGCGAGTTCGTCGACCTGTGCCGCGGGCCGCACATCCCCAGCGCCGGCAAGATCGGCGCCTTCAAGCTGCTGTCGGTGGCCGGCGCGTATTGGAAGGGCGATGCCTCGAACCAGCAGTTGCAGCGCGTCTACGCGACCGCGTTCTTCGACAAGGCCGAACTCGACGACTACTTGCACCGGGTCGAAGAGGCCAAGCGCCGCGATCATCGCGTGCTGGGCAAGCAGCTCGAGCTGTTCACCATCAGCCCGTTGGTCGGATCGGGCCTGATCCTCTGGCTGCCGCGCGGGGCGGCCGTGCGCGGGCTGCTTGAGAACTTCATCAAGGACGAGTTGGTGCGCCGCGGCTACGACCCGGTCTACACGCCCAACATCGGTCGGGTCGAGCTCTACCAGATCTCGGGCCATTATCCCTACTACGCCGACAGCCAGTTCCGGCCGATCGAGATGGAGGAGGGCGAGAAGTACCTGCTCAAGCCGATGAACTGCCCGCACCACATCATGATCTACCAGTCGAAGCCGCGCAGCTATCGCGACCTGCCGCTGCGCTTGGCCGAGTTCGGCACGGTGTATCGCTACGAGCAGTCGGGCGAGCTGAACGGCATGACCCGCGTGCGCGGCTTCACGCAGGACGATGCGCACCTGTTCTGCACCGAGGACCAGGTGGCCGACGAGTTCCGCGGCTGCATCGAAATGACGCGCTACGTGCTGCGCAGCCTGGGTCTCGAAGACTATCGCGTGCGGCTGGGCTTTCGCGAACCGGGCAGCGACAAGTACGTCGGCAGTCCCGAGGCCTGGCAACGCGCCGAGGCGGCGCTCGAGTCGGTGTGCCGGTCACTGGACCTGCCGCACCTGTCGATCGAGCCGGGCGAAGCGGCGTTTTATGGTCCGAAGGCCGACTTCGTGGTGACCGACGCGTTGGGCCGCGAATGGCAATTGGGCACCGTGCAGCTCGACTACAACCTGCCCAGCGCCGAGCGGTTCGCGCTCGAATACATCGGGCCCGACAACCACCCGCATCGTCCGGTGATGATTCACCGCGCGCCGTTGGGTTCGCTCGAACGGTTCGTGGGCGTGTTGATCGAGCATTTTGCCGGGGCGTTTCCGTTGTGGCTGGCGCCCGAGCAGATTCGCGTGCTGGTCGTGAGCGAGAAGTTCGTCGACTATGCCCGCCGGGTCGAGGAGCAACTGCGCGCGGCGGGCTTCCGCGTGTCGGGCGACTACCGGCCCGAGAAGATCGGCGGCAAGATTCGAGACGCCCAGTTGAAGCTGATTCCGTACATGTTCGTGATCGGTGCCCGCGAGGAAGAGACGGGCAGCGTGGCGGTGCGCGACCGGATCGACGGCGACCTGGGCGCGATGAGCCTGCCCGACGCGATCGCCCGGCTGCAGGCCGAAGTGACCGAGCGGCGCGTGCGGCAAGTCGTCAAAACGTCCGCCGGCCTGCACGACCGCAGCCGGAAGGACGAGTACTAGGCCGAGCGTGCTCGTAGGGGCCCGCGGTGTGGGCGATGCGTTTTGGTGCTGTGTCTAGGGCACGAGCCGCAAGAAGGACGCATGTTTCATTCACCAAGCGCTGAAGCGCTTCGGTTCCATCGGATCGTAGCCGAAGGCGACCTGCAAGAGCTGAGTACCGCCTTGGAGCACGGTGCCGACGTTGACGCTCCCGGCTACGTTGGCATGACGGCGCTGATGCTGACAGTTGGGTCAAGGGACCTGGAGAAGACAAAGCTGCTGATTCAGCACGGAGCGGACCCAGAACTGGCAGACGACTTCAATGCCACGGCTCTGCGACATGCGGTCGATGCCGATTTTACAGACGGCGTCCGGCTGCTGCTGAGTCTCGGTGTAGACCGCGGACACCATCCCAGGTATCCCCTGAAGAAGATCGATTATCACGAGTCGCTGCTCGAAGAATTGGCGCCCTTTGACCCAAAGGGAGATCTATCGGAAACGGAATGGCGTGAGTCGATCGAACAGAGCAAACAGTCGGCTCGCGACCGCGGCCAGAATCCAACGGTCACGCCGATTATCTCCGATGTTCAGAGCGTCGAGGTTTTAAAGCTGTTCCTGGAGGCGGGGGACGATCTGAATCTGGCACCGAATGAGGTCAAACGGGCGATGCTGGGACTGGAAACCGGGCGCGAGTTGCGCATCGCCCCGAGCGACTATCGAAGGCACAAATCGCCACGCCATGGGAGCCAAAATCCCGAACGCATGGACTTTCCGTTCTGGCAGGAGATGATCCGAACCGGCGTCAATGCCCACTCGGCGCGCGAACAATTCAACGACCACAATCCAAGCGCAGAACCAGGCGCCGTCTGGTGCTACGACCGGTTTGGCTCGTCACTGACACCACTCGACGATGGGCGTTTTGTCCAGATTGCAGGGGAGCACGAGGATTACTACGACCCCGACTTCTTCATTTACAACGATGTTGTGATTCACGACGGCAAGGGCGACTTCCAGATCTACGGTTATCCCCAAGACGTTTTTCCGCCGACCGACTTTCACACTGCCACGCTCTGTCGAGATGGCATCTACATTGTCGGCTGCCTGGGGCACCCGACGCAGAGGCGCTCCGGATATACGCCCGTTTATCGCTTGATGCTCGAATCTTGGCGAATCACGCCGGTCGAAACGGCCGGAGAGATGCCGGGCTGGATCCACGGCCATCGTGCAAGCTATGATCCAGATCGAAATTCAATCCGCATCGTAGGGGGAGAGATTCAGCTCGTCGCTGATGACGAAACACCTCGGCTGGTTCCGAATGAACACGAATTTGAGCTCGACCTTACTCGATTGCAGTGGCGCCTGATGGCATAACTGCCGGCTCGTCACGAATCGCTCGCGACGACACCCAACGACCTTCCGCCGGCGCATACAAGTTCGAAAGTGCGGCTTTGCCCGCGATTCCTTTTTGTGACCCGGTCAAGAACGCCGACAGGCCCATTTAGCGATACAGAACACGATCGCGGAAAACAGGATTACCGAGATGCCTGCGCTTCGTTCTTTTGCTGCCACGGTCGCCCACAACACTCCGAATGAAAGCGTCAATATCGCGACCAGCAACAGGAGGACGCACACGCATCCAAACGGACGAGCGCCATGTGGGTCCATCAACACCTGCACCGAATGCGACAAAGCGTGCTTCCAAAACACCAGGAACACGCTTCGCTGTTGACTCGCCGCTGATCTCAGCCGCTCGCTGCTCGGCGTGCGCCGCGCATCCAGATGTGCGCGGTGCTGGCGCTTCGGTATCGTCCCACGAAGTTCACGCAGCCGCAACGGTTCTTCTGTCTGGCAACTGTGGAGCCCTTGCAATTCGACGACCAAAAGCTGCCAGCCGTACGAAGCGCTACCGCGCGTGACGGCACAAACTCGTCGAACCAGAGGCCGGACGCCTATCGGTGTGCCTCGCCGCTTCTGCTCGTGACACACGCCGCTCGGACGATCGCACTTCTCAAGCGGGTCTTTGGCGCGGTCGACTCGCGGCGAGTTCCCGATATGAATGGCCAAGGCCGTCATGCCGCGACGCGGCGGGATATTCGGTCATCATGTTATCCGCCGCACTTGCCCAGTGGCCCACGATTGCGACATCTGTGCCGGTTTACGTGACCGATCGCATACGACTTATCACGCTCCGCCAGGCTCGCGCGCCGTGTCAGTGCAAGCACGCAACCAGAAGGATGACTTCGAATTGCCTGCCGTGGTCGACACCCTTGTAGCACAACGTGGTGGATCGTGGTGCAGGTGGAGTAGAATTGAACCGACGGAACAGACAGATCAAGAAGCTAGCCGAACCCCTGTCCCGGCAGATCACATTCGTTAGACAAGGCAAGAACTGTGAAAGCGCATGAGTTCCTGGTCGAGCACTACAAACTTTCGCTCGGGTACCTCGAAGGGCAGTTCAATCGCCTCTGGCAACGATTTCAGTTCTTTCTCACGGTGCAATTGGCCCTTTTCGCGGGCTTTGGCTGGTGCTTACTTGAACAACACAACGTGTCGTGTGCTGTCGCTGTATGTGGCTTGGGGGTGTTGGTATCTCTTGTCTGGTATCTGTTTGCTGCACAGGATCGATACCTTGCAGAGTCGTATCGCGCTCGTGTAAAGGCTGCGGCGCGAAGAATCGCGACAAGAGGTACACGAAAGTTTGCGTTTATGAAAACCGCTTACGTCGGCAAGAAGGTTGTTTCATGCGTGCGACCGCTTCAACTGACGCAGAATTCCCAGCCCGCGATTGACAGCCCAGCGAAGTGGATAACCTCCTGGTATTGTGATTGCATTAGCATCACACGCCTTCCCGTCTGGATCGCATTAGTCATGTTCGTGGTTTGGATAGTAGCTGCCGGGGTGGCGGTTCAAGTTGGAGGTGACCATCCGGTATTCCGGCTGATTTGAGTGCGGAAACGGACGAAGTAGTCCACCACCGAAAGCAGATTCAGGGGCGGAACTGGCTTCGTGCGGCGACAATTACGCATCGCCACCCGGCACGGATTGAACAACTCGGAAGAGTCTCGACGACTTTTTAGCGGAACACATCATCGATTGCGTAGTGTTCGTCGCTCGACCGTTACGGCCATGGATGAAGCTTGGCCGTAAGCGCCGCCGAACTCGAGCAGCCACCCACCGGTCTTGACGACGAACGCAGAAATGGCTCGGCAGACGTCCCGGCAAAGAACCGCGCACGCCTCAGCGCAGATGCCCCTCGGCGGCGGCGGTGGTGACCGGTGCGCCGTCGACTCGATAGAGCGAATAGGCCCGTAGTTGCCGGCCGAACAGGGTGACGCGTTCGACGTGCAGAGCGGACGTTTGCGGTTGGGCCGAGACCGAGAATTGCGGCGGCGCACTCGATCGGATCGGGAAGCGGTGCGCCGCGTGCGCTTCGATGTCGCCCGGGTGCGTTTGATCGAGGAGGCCTTCGGCGGCGATCCAGTCGACCATCCGCGCGGCGGCGGTGCCTTGCTCGACCGAGTACCACGAACCGACGGCGCTCAGGCCGGCGAACATGACGACCGTGGCCCAGGCGAGCCGCTGCTTGCCGCGGAACCGCAGCTCGGGAAACGCCGCCACCAGGTAGAACAACAGCAGCGGCAGGCAGATCAACAGGTAGCGCTGCGCGGGCCGCGACAGGCTCGACACCAGCAGATAGGGCACCACCGCGGCCAACAGCAGCAGGCTCAGCTCGTCGCGCTCGCGCCAGGCCCGCGCCGCAATATCGCCAAACAACGCCAGGGCCAGGACCAGGCAACCGCCGCGCAACAACGGGAACGCCCACGAGGGCAACAGGTAGTCGAACCCGCCGAAGCGCATCTCGCCCAGGTTGGCGTCCTCGAGCACGCTGCCCAGGGCATAGGCTAAGACCAGGCCGGCGACCGCCAGCGCGATGGCCCGAGTGCGCGAGCCGCCGGCGAGCCAGGCGACGATGGGCCGCACGTTGAGCAAGCCGGGCAGCATCGCCAGGTACGACAGGTAGAGCGCCAACACGGTCCAGAACTGGCGCGCATAGCCGACTGGGTTGTGCATCGACTTGAAGCGGTCGCCCAGCAACAGCACGTCGAACCGCTGGTGCAGCCAGACGAAATACAGCCCCAGCACGGCAGCCGGTAGCAGCGTATAGCACGCCAGATAGGCGACCCGGCTGCGGAGCGAACCCCCTTGGCGCAACACCAGGAGCACAAATGCGCAACCGATCAACAACACGTTGAACTTGACGATCGCCGCGAGCGCGAAACAGGTGCCCGCCAGCAGGTGAAAGCGCGCATCGAGCCGGGCCCGACAGCACCAGGCGATCGCGAGGCAAGCCAGCCCTGCCGGCAAGATGTCGGCCGTACCGCGGCCGGTGTAGATCCACACCAAGGGGCAAAGCATCGTCACGGCGGCCCAGAGATGAAACTGACCCAGGGCCCCGGGCCGCAACAGGCGGAACCATTCGCGTCCGGCCGCGAGCAGGGCCACGCCGCCGGCGAGCGACAGCAGGCGCAGCGACCAATCGGCCGCCGGCAACTGCAACGCCCGGCACAGCCCGGCCGACAAGAGCGAGTAGCCCAACGGGTTGGCCTGGTAGGCGAAATAGCGCGTCGCGCCGTCGGCATACTGCGGATCGAGCAGGCTGCGCGTGCCTTCGAGAAAGGCGAACTCGAGATTGACCGGCGGGGCCGCCAGCAGCGCCGCATGCGGGATCACGACCACGGCGCACCACAGCCAGAACGAGCGCGTCAGTGCCGCCTCGCCAGTCCGGGGTGCCACGCCCTGCAGCGACCGATCGTGCATCGGCGGAGTCGCCTTTTCGTTCGCGCGTCGGCGCCGCGCCCCGGGGCGAGAGCAAGCTGTCGTGCCCCGCGAAACCTGGCCGGTCGCGCAGACTTTGCCGCTCGATGTTTATCGACCAGGACCGGCCGGGAACTTTGTCGGCCGTTTCGAGAGAAAACCGGGCGGCTAGCGTTGCAGGCAGGGGCGCGCCGCGCACCGGCCGGAAATTGCGTCTAGAATCGTGTGCCGGCGCGGGGACCTCCGCGACGTCATGCTGGCGGTCGGTCTGCTTCCCCGTTGTTCTGGCCCTGGATGTTGTGGATATGAATCGCTGCGTCGCCTGCTGTTTGCTGCTCGCTGGCCTGGTCCCGTCGGTTGCCGGCGCCCAGGATTACAAAATCGGCCGCGCGTCGGCCGACATCTCGCTGCCCGTCTGGGGCATTCAGATGCTCGGCTACGTCCATCCCAAGCAGGTCGGCGAGGGCGTCCGGCAAAAGCTCTATGCCCGGGCCTTTGCGGTCAGCGATCTCGAGGACCGGACGCGGCTGGCGTATGTCACGTGCGACCTGGCCTTCGTCACGCACACCTTGAAGCTCGCCGTGCTCGAGCGCGTCGGCGAAAAGCTCGGCGACCGTTACGGGCAGGCCAACCTGATCCTGGCCGGCACGCACACGCACGGCGCGCCGGGCGGGTATCACCATCACCTGTCGATCAGCGTGCTGGGCGGCGACTTCTTCCCGCAGGCCTTCGACGCCCTGGTCGACGGCATTTCCGAAGCCATCATCGCTGCCGACGCCGACTTGGCGCCGGGGAGGATCCTGCTGGCGCAGGGCGAAGTGAACAACGGCAACGCCAACCGCTCGGCCGTGGCCTATCGCAACAACCCGGCGGAAGAACGGGCCCAGTATGACGAACCGGTCGACACGACGATGACGCTATTGAAGTTCGTGCGCGACGACGGGGCGATCGGCCTGTTGAACTGGTTCGCCGTGCATCCGACGAGCATGGACTTCCACTACAAGTTGTCGACGAGCGACAACAAAGGCTACGCGGCCGACTTCTGCGAGCGCAAGCTGGCCGGCGCGCCCCAGCAGGGCCCATTCGTCGCGGCGTTTGCCAACACGAACTGCGGCGATGCCACGCCGAACTTGAACCTCGACGCGACCGGGCCGGGCCGCACGATCGTCGAGAGTTGCACGATCATGGGGGGCCGCCAGGCCGACACGGCATTGCAACTGTTCGCCGCGGCCGAGCAGCCGCTGAGCGGGCCGATCGAGATTCGCCACGGCTTCGTCAACTTGTCGAAGCTCGAGGTGTCCGAAGAGTTCACCCACGACGGCCAGCGGCGCACCTGTCCTTCGGCCTGGGGCTATGCGTTCGCAGCCGGGTCCGAGGCCGAAGGCGGCGGCCACCCGCTGTTCAAGGAAGGCATGACCAAGACCGAGCCCGCGATCGACGCGCTCATCAAAATCGTCCTGCCGCAGGTGAAAGCGACGCCCGAGTTTCTCGAGTGCCAGAAGCCCAAGGCGGTGCTCATCGCCAGCGGTCTGGCGAAACCGCCGATGCACGAGCAGATCGTGCCGCTGGCCGTCGTGCGCTTGGGCCAGTTGGCGTTCGTCGTCGGGCCCGCGGAATACACCACGATGAGCGGGCGGCGGTTTCGCGCCGCCGTCGGCCGGGAGTTGGGCATCGAGCCGAAAATGGTCGTCGTGGCCGGCTATTCCAACGACTTTGCCGGCTATGTAACGACCTGGCACGAATATCAACTGCAGCAATACGAGGGCGGCCATACGCTGTTCGGCCCCTGGACCGAGGCGGGCTATCGCCAGGAGTTCGTGCGTCTGGCCCGGGCCCTGCGCAGCGGCCAACCGGTCGAATCGTCGGAACAGCCCACCGACATGCGCACGCTGCTGAAGCGCGCAACTAAGCTCGACGGTCCCGACGAGCGGCAGCCTGCCGATGCGCAATTCGGCGACGTCGTCGGCGAACTGCGTAAGAAATATGCCCCGGGCGAGCCCGTCGCGGCCACTTTCTGGACCGGCCTGCCGGTGAACGATTACGACCGGCACGACGAGTTCCTGGCCGTCGAGCGGCTGGTTCAGGCGCCGGACAAATGGGAAGTCGTCCGCCGCGACCACGATTGGGACACCACGGCCCAATGGCAGCGCATCTCGCCCGAGGCCGCCAAGAAACCGGCCGGCCCCCAGCGCGGGGCGCTCCTCGAACTGGCGCCGCCGCGCTACTCGACTTCGCCCGACCCGTTCCAGGTGACCATTACCTGGGAGACCGCGCCCGATGCGCCCACAGGCACTTACCGGCTGGTCCACTACGGACGGTACAAGTCGTCGGGCTCGGTACAACGGTTCACGGCGCATTCACCGCCGTTCGAGTTGGCGCCGTAAGGCCGCTGACCGCTTCGTCGCTCACCACGACGCGATTCAGTATCTCGCAGCCGCGAGACGTTGCGCGGGCAATTTCCTGCGCGCGCTGCTTACGGTAATAGCTGCTTACCTCGCCGTCGAGGATGATCAACCCTTCGGCAGCGCGGCAGGCGAGCCGGCGGATCTGCGCGTCGCCCGACAGACTCCAGGCGTTGCGGATCGCGGTTTCCAGGGCCACATCCCGGTCGCTCAGGCGCGGCCCAACGGCATCCACTGCTTTGCGGGCATCTTTGGCGATCATGGCGTCGCCTCGCTTTCGGGATGGTGTTTTTCGCCCCACGAGGGAAAACGCGGCAAGTTCCGTGCCTCGAAACCTACAATCGCGCCAATGCGGCTTTTCGGTTCGGCCCGAGGTACCCGTGGGCGAATTCGCGCCCCTTCCTGACACGGAAGTGAGCAACTGGCTGATTCGTACGGCGCGCGTCGCCAGGAGCCGGCAACCGGGTCGCGTCCGGGGCGAGGCGTTTCGTTGACAGGCTCGATTGTCCGGCCAAGAATGGCCCCCTGCAGCCGCGTGGGGACCAACTCGGGGCGGTGGCCGCGCATGGAAGGTGCGCGGCAGGAAGATGTTGCGCTCATTGAGCCGAAGGAGCCCACATGGCCCAAGCACTGTTTCTGGACGAGGCCGAAGCGGCCCGCCTGCGCAGCGAACACTACAACGCCGAGGTCGTCGGTCTGCGCAAGGTGCACAGCGACCTGTGGGTCTACCGTGTGCGACCCGACGCGCCGCTGGGCAATTTTCACGCCGGTCAATACACCTCGCTGGGCCTCGGACATTGGGAGCCGCGCGCGCCGGGCACCCAGCCCGAGGAGCTGTCCGAGGAGCAGTATCGCAAGGTCGTCAAACGGGCCTATTCGATTTCGTGCCCGATCCTCGACGAAACGGGCGGGATCGTCCGCGTCGATGAAGGCCCCGAGCTGGAGTTCTACATCACGCTGGTGCGCAGCACCGACAAGGACCCGCCGGCGTTGACGCCGCGACTGTTCCTGCTCGATGTCGGCTCGCGGTTGTGGATCGGACGCAAGGTGACGGGCCACTACACGCTGGCCCCGGTAAAGCCGGACGACGATGTGATCTTCATCGCCACCGGTACCGGCGAGGCGCCCCACAACGCGATGCTGGCTGAATTGCTCGCGCGCGGGCATCGCGGCCGGCTGGTTTCGATCGTCTGCGTCCGCACCCGAGCCGATCTGGGCTACGTCGACACCCATCGCCGGCTGGAAGAGCGATTCGACCAGTATCAGTTTTTGTCGCTGACCACGCGCGAGCCGGAGAATCTCGATCCCAGCGTGCCGCACTATGTCGGCAAGATCTACCTGCAAGATTACGTCGCCAAGGGCCAGTTCGAACGCGAGACGGGTCTGAAGCTCGACCCGGCGCGGACCCATGTGTTCCTGTGCGGCAACCCGTCGATGATCGGGCTACCCCAAAAAGTGACCGGCGCCGGCGGCGAGGCTGAACTCAAGTATCCCGCGACGCGGGGCATGGTCGAGGTGCTCGCCGAGCGCGGCTTCGTGCTCGACAGCCGCGGCGTGGTCGGACAGATTCATTACGAAGAGTATTGGTGAACGAGGCAATCGATGCAGCGACGAATGGCAACTGTGGCGTTGACGGTCGTTTGGGGTGTGTTCGTAGCGGCCAGTGCCCGGGCCGAGAACTGGCCGCAATGGCGCGGGCCGCACAACAACGGCATTAGCGCCGAGACGGGACTGCCGACCACCTGGAGCAAGACCGAGGGCGTCGTCTGGCGGCTCGAGCTGCCGGGCTCGGCCGGTTCGACGCCGGCCATCTGGAACGACCGCGTCTTCCTGACCAGCGCTACCGAAGATGGCACGCTGGTCTTGATCGCCGCCGACACCTCGGGCAAAGAGCTCTGGCGCAAGTCGCTCGGTGGCGGTAACGAGACCGTCCGCGGCGACGAAGGCAACTACGCCTCGCCGTCGCCGTCGACCGACGGGAAACACGTCTGGGCCATGGTCGGAACCGGCGTGCTGGCCTGCTACGACTTTGCCGGCCAGGAAGTGTGGCACGTCGATCTGCAGCAGCGCTACGGCAAGTTCAACATCCAATTCGGCATGGCCTCGACCCCGGTGCTCGACGGGAACCGTCTGTACGTGCAATTGCTGCACACCGGCGGGCAGATCGTCGCGGCGCTCGACGCCGCCTCGGGCGACGAGCTGTGGCGCATCGACCGGAAGACCGATGCCCGGGCCGAATGCGAGCATTCGTACGCGTCTCCCATCCTGTATCGCGACCGCCAGCGCGAATATCTGTTGACGCACGGGGCCGACTACATCGTCGCGCATCGGCTCGACAACGGGCAGGAGCTGTGGCGCTGCGGCGGGCTGAACCCGTTGGGCAAATACAACCCGACCTTGCGGTTCGTGGCCTCGCCCGTGGCAGCCGACGGCCTGGTCGTCGTCCCCACCGCCAAGAACGGCCCGGTGCTCGGGCTGGACCCGTCGGCCCAAGGCGACGTGACCGACTCGACCGAGGCCCACCGCTGGGTCCGGGCCGAGAACACGCCCGACGTACCGTCGCCGCTCGTCCACGGCGGGCTGGTTTATCTGTGCCGTGAGAACGGCGTGCTGATCTGCATGGATGCCCAAACCGGCAAGGAACAGTACGAGCAACGGGCACACTCCGACCGTTACCGCGCCTCGCCTGTATTTGCCGACGGCAAGATCTATCTCACCTCGCGCGACGGCACGGTGAGCGTCGTCCGGGCAGGCCGGAAATTCGAGCTGCTGGCCACGAATAAGATGGAAGAAGACCTCTCTGCGTCGCCGGCCATTTCCGGCGGTCGAATCTATCTCCGCACCTTCGCCGCGTTGTATGCCATCGGCGCCCGATAGCGCCGGCCACGGGCACGGTTCGCGCCGCGCGCTCGACGCGCTGGTGCTCGTGCTGGCCTTGTTTCTCACGCTGCCCTGGGAGGCCTATTCCCCGGGCCAGCGCGTGTCGACCTATCGTTTGCTCGACCGCTCGTGGGAATGTGGCGTCGTGCGGATGTGGGGCGAAGGGCGGCTCGCCGGGCGCGACCTGGCGTTTCCTTATGGTCCGTTGTATCCGTGGATTCATTCCTGCGGCGGCCTGCTCGCCCAGGCCGACGCGGCCACGATTCTGCGCTGGCACCAGGTGCCACAGACGGTGCTGTCGATCGCGTGCGTCTGGTGGGTGTTCGGATTGGCCGGCGTGCGCGGCACCGCGCGGCGCGTGCTGTTTGGCGCCTGGGTCGTGCTCGTGGCTGCGCCGCTCGAGTACGAAGCCGTCTCGCTCAAGCCGGTTTTGGCGCTGGCCGTCGTTGGCGGCGGCGCGGCCGCGCTCGAGCGTGCGCTCTGCCACGGCGGCGACGCCCGGCGGCTGGCCGCGATCGTCGCCACCTGGGCCCCGCTGTCCCCTTTGGCGGCGCTCTACTCGTTCGATCTGGGCGTGTTCGCCGCGGCGGGGCTGGCGCTCGTGGCCGTCGGCGTGCTGATCGTCGATCCGCGCCGACGACAAGTGGTTCTCCCGGTGTCGACGGCGCTGTTCGCTTTGGCCGTCGGCGCGGCGGCATTTTTTGCCCTGTTCCAGGCCCTGCCACGATGGCGACACTACCTGGGTGAAACCTGGGAATTGGCCTCGTTGTACGGCACCACGATGGCCGAGCCCGCCTCGGACGGCGAGCTGGGGCTGATCGCCTTGATCGTCGTCGGCAGCGCGGCGGCCCTGATCGCGGCACTCGCGATGTGGCGCGGCGCGGCAGCCAGGGCCCCGGGCGTGCTGGTGCTGGCGGGCCTGGCGGCGTTGAGCCTGGTGATGGTGCGCTATGCGATCACGCGTAGCGATTTTCTGCACTTCTATCGCGCGCTGGTGCCGGGCGTGCTGCTGGTCGGCTGTTTGTGGCCGGGCCATCTCGGGTGCCAGGGGGTGCACGGACCCGGTGCCCGGCTGGCTACGCGCGTCTTGCCGCTCGTGGGCCTGGCGCCCTTTGCACTGCTGCAGACGACGTGGATCACCTGGCAATTGCGACTGGCCGCATTGAGTGCGCTGGCGCTGGCACCGGCGAAGATCGACTATCGCGACGATGCGCTGCAAAGGGCCGTTGCCGAAGTCCGTGCGCTGCCCGAGACGTCGATCGCCGTGTGGCCCTATGGCGCGCTCATCGGTCAGTTGGCCGGCAAGTCGAATCCCCTGTACACCGTCCAAGCCGCGGACCTGGCGGTGGGCCCACTGGAAGAGCGCACGCTCGAGCGGCTCGCGCCGACCGAACCGCCGGTACTCGTGTACCGTTCGGCCTTGCGGATCGGTTCGGTCGCCGGGTATGCCCGCAATCCACGGCTGTTTCGTCATTGGCTCGAAGATTACGAGCTGGCAGCTCCGCTGCACGATGCGTTCGCGGTGCTGCGCCGTCGCGCCGACGGCGCCGGTCGTCTGCAAGCCGTCGAGTTGCCGCTGCCGCCGGGCGGAGCGCGTTTCGAGCCCCGGCCTGACATCGTGCTGCGGTTGTCCCTCGATGGGAGCGACGTCCGTGCCTCGGAATTGATCGCCCTGGAGTTGCGCGTCGTGCCGCGCCATGCCTGGGGCGGCAAGCCGGGGCGGTTGATCGCCGTGCTCGTGATTTCCGACGGGCGACAGGTGGCGTTTCCGCTGTTGATCGTGCCCGATGGGCAGCCCCAGCCGGCGCTAGTCTCGGCGCTCGACGTGGATGATGCCATGTTTTTGTCGGCCTTTGGTCCCCGCCCTTGGCGCTCGACCGAAGGCGTGCGAGAGTTGCTGCTCGTGTGGCAGCCGCTCGATCGCCTGTCGCAGCGGCCGCGCGAAATCGTCATCGACGCGTGGAGCGTGCTGCGCCGAAGCGACGGCGAACCGCTCGAGACGCCGCTGGCCGACCAGAACGACCCGCGCGCGCTGCAGGCCGCGTTCGGACCGTTCGCGCCGGCGGCCGGCGCGCTTCCCGCTGTTCCCTGACACCCCGAGAGGTTCATCGCCATGCATCGGCCGCTTGGTCTCGCTCTTTCGCTGGCAATCGTTGGCGCGGCCACGTGGCCGGCTACGGCCGACGACTGCCCGTTCGCGGCGCACAACGCGTACCCCTGGCGGCTCTATCCCAAGGGACGCTTCGAGGCGGCACTGCAAGCCAAACTGAAACACGTCGAGCTCGACATCTCCTACGACCCTGATCGCAATGCCGTCGTCGTCACGCACGATGCCAAGCCCGTGGGCAACGAACCGCTGCTGGCAGGCATGTTTCAGCAACTGATCGAGGGGTTCAGCGCAGCGGGCGAGTCGGGCCAGACGATTATCCTCGATTTCAAGATTTCCTCGCCGGAGATCGTGGCCGGCGTCGCCGCGCTGCTGCCGCCGCACGCCGCCGTGCTCTCGAAGCTGGCCAAGCAACCGGGCGCGGCGTTTCGCGAAGGTCCGATCACGGTCTGTTTCACCGGCAATACGGCCGCACATCGTTTGTACGAGGCGAGCATCAACCCGGGCGGCGACTATCTCGCCTTTGGCGACGGCGGCGCGGGCGGCTGGCTGGAAAACGCCGCCGAGCACGTCCTGCCCGAACCGGCGGGCTTCGTCCGCTTTCTGACCTACGAGCAATCGGTGTTTCTCGACGCGCCGCGTGCCCGCGCGCCAGAACATCTTTCGGTCGAACGGATGAAGGCCGTGATCGAGGCCGCGAATGCCCGCGGCTATCGGGTACGCATCTACACGCTCAACCCACCGCGCAAAGACGGCCAGCTCGATCGGCAGGGCTGGGAAAAGTGCGTCGCGGCGGGCGTGCACATGATCGCCACCGACGCGTACGACGACGCCCGCCAGTGGTGGGAATCGCGGCGCGCGAACCCGCAATAGGCGGCGAAATCTCGCGAAACTCCGCGGGCACGGACAATTGCGTGGGTTTGCCGGGCGGTCCACAATAGGGCCATGTGCCGTCAACCCGGGAAGGCGGCTGCGCCATGAGTGCGCTGCTCAGGGGGCAGGTTGGCCCCTCGTTGTTCTCTGCGAACCCGCTCCTCCGAGTTGCACATGGGGCCGACCCGTAAATCGCCGCGACGCCGTCATCCTGCGCGGCGATCGCGGCTTGGCTGCGGCGAACGGCTCGAACCCCGCGCGCTGCTGGCCGTGACGCTGACACCGCTCGAACAGCTGCACCTCGAGCTGATTAATCAGGCACGGGCCAATCCCCTGGCGGCGATCAGTCGCTACGGCGTCGCCGACCTGAACGAAGGCCTGGTCCCCGGCACGATCGCTCCCGGTCCGAAACAGCCGCTGGCGCCGCTGGACATCCTGAGCAACGTCGCGCGGGCCCACTCAGCCGACATGTTGGCGCGGAACTACTTTGCCCACGTCAATCCGGAAGGGCAGGGACCCGGCGAGCGCGCCACGGCGGCGGGTTACGCCTACCAGTACCTCGGCGAGAACCTGGCCTGGGGCAACTACGGCACGACGCCTTCCGACCAGGTAGTCGACAACTTGCACGGCGGCCTGATCCGCAGCCCGCACCATCGCGAGGCCCTTTTTTTTCCCAACTTCGAGGAGATCGGCGTGGGCCTCGTGGCCGGCTACAAGCCGGGCGAGTCGACGCTGTCGCATTTCACCACGAACCTGTTCGGCGCGAATGGCGGGCCCCGCTATCTGACCGGCGTCGTGTATGCCGACATCTACCGCGACGACAACTTCTACACGCCGGGTGAAGGATTGGGGAATATCCTCATCACGGTCCGGAGTGCGACCGGCCAGGTGTTCACCACCACGACCGGTCCCTCGGGCGGGTATGCCCTGGAGCTGCCCAGCGGCAGCTACAGCATCACGGCCATGGGGATCGGGCTCTTGGGCGAGCAATATGCCACGACGGTGATCCAAACGTCCAACGTGAAGGTCGATTTCGTCCGCGACGGAGCGCCTTCGTTGGGCTATTTCATCGAAGAGGCCTACCAGTCGCTGCTGGGACGCAACCCCAGCCAGGCCGATATCAATGCGTGGGTCATCCCGGCGTCGAGCACGTCGCTACGAGCCGTGCTGGCCGGGTTTGTCGGTTCGGATGAATACCTGGCCCGGGCCGGTTCGGCCCCGGCATTTGTGACCAATGCCTATCGCCAGGTGCTGGGCCGGTCGCCTGCGCCGAACGAAGTCAACACCTGGGTCGGGCAGTTCCTGGCCGGCTTGCCGCGGAGCGCCTTTGCCAACGCCGTGGCGAGCAGCGGCGAGCTGACCAACCGGCTCGAAAGCTACAACACCCGCTACCGCGCGCTGTTCGGATTTACGCCCGACACCGAGCAGACCTATGCCTGGACCCTGGCGGCGAACGGCAATGTGCCCTGGCTCAACACCCTGCTCGTCGACACGCTCGGCCGCGGGGCCACCGATACCGAACGCCTGGCCTGGTCGAAGGCCATGGCCGACGGCGTCACTCGAACACAGGTGGCCGACCTCTTTCTGCGATCGCCCGAGCGGCTTGGCGGTCTGATCGGCGGCTACTATCTCAACATCCTCGGCCGCGCCGCTTCGAGCAGCGAATTGAATGCCTGGATCGGCGCGGTGCAAAACGGGGCCGCGCTCGAAACGGTCCAGAGCCTGCTCTATGGATCGTCCGAGTTCCTGGCCCGAGTCGGGGGCAACAACACGGCGTTCGTGCAGACGCTGTACCAACAAGTGCTTGGCCGGCAGGGCTCGCCGGGAGAATGGAATCTGTGGGTCGGCCCACTCAATGCCGGCGCGGCGACTCGTAGCGGAACGGCGACGGTGTTTCTGACCAGCCCCGAGGCACGCGCGCGGCTGATCGACGGCTGGTATCGTCTCTATCTCAATCGGCCGGCCGATACAGGCGGCATTGCGTTTTGGACCGGTTACCTGGCCGGCAACTCGCAATTCGCCGCGCAGTTGGCCATCGTGACCAGCCCGGAATACTCGACGATCGCCGCGGCGAGCGCGTGATCGCTGCGAATCAGCAAAACGCGGCACCAGGATGGGACCGCCCGCGATCGGCTGCTTTACAGCAAGCCGAGCGCCAGCAGCAAGGTGGCCGCCGAGATGGCGCCGCCCGCGGCACGCACGGCATTGCTGTTGGCAATCCGTGCGAGCAGCAGTCCGCCGCCGATGCCCAAGGCGTGCAACGAGGCGGTCGCCAGCAGGAACCCACCGGCGTAAGGAGCCAGCGAACCACCGGCGACCATTTCGGCCGCGTGGGCATGCCCATGGAAGAACGCGAACGCCGCGACTAGTGCCGCGGCGGCCGCGACCGGGAAACGCACCGAGGTAGCGATCAGCGCCCCCAGCACGAGAACGCTCGCCAAAATGCCGTATTCGACCAGCGGCAGCGGCATGCCGGCCGCCGCGGCTAGCCCGCCGACGAGCATGGCCGACAAGAACGATACCGGCATCAGCCACAGCGAGCGCCCGCCGAGGCGCACCCCCAAGAGGCCGACGGCCACCATCGCCAATAGATGGTCGAGGCCCAGCAGCGGGTGGTTGAAGCCGTCGTGAAAGGTACCCTCGGGATGACCCGGATGGGCCAAGGCGGGGGTGACCATCGCCGACAGACACAGCAGGACCAGGGCAAAACGGCTCATTGGACGACGCATGACGGCAATTCTCCCTAGAACTAGCTCGTGTCTTCGATCCGGCTCAGCCCACCCATCGCGGCACACGGCGCCGCAATGCACTCTCCGCAGGCCAGGCCATATTTTGCGGCAACTTCGACGGTCGACGCAACACCCTTGCGCCGGCGCGGCCGGTTGGGGACAGCTCGCCGGTGAAACCCCGGACGGAATCGTGGAATTCGTCCCCCCGGGTAGCTTAGCCAGCCACTGCCGAGCAAACCAGTAATCGGCCGCTCGATTCGTTCGCGGGCAGCGCGTTTTTCCCGGTGCCAACCGGGGTTTCGGACCGTAGCGGCGCGCGCCGGGACGGCCACCTGACTGCCGCAGATTCGGTTTTGCCGAAGGCGACGCCTGGTGCCTGTGAAAAAACGATCTTGGGGGAGCCGCCACGGGCCGTCCGATAGCTTACCGATGGCCCCCGCCGAGGGCCGGGCACCCGATCTCCGCCTGCCTCCGATCGGGCGTTCGCAGACCTCCTGGTATCGGAACCAACCTCTCGGGAAAGCGCGGTCGCCATCTATGTCGAGTATCAGCAGTTCGATCAGCAACATCCTGCTGGACAAGGAAATCCTGCTCGAGAGTGGCACCAACGAGTTGGAATTGTTGGTGTTCAACGTGGCCGACTACACGTTCGGCATCAACGTGGCCAAGGTCCGCGAAGTGCTGCCGACGCAGACGCTGACGCGGTTGCCTCGGGCCCATCGGTCGGTGCGCGGCGTGTTCAAGCTGCGCAACCAAGTCGTGCCGTGTGTGTCGCTGTACGAGCACTTGAGCATCGAGCGCGGCGGTCCCGACGCCGAGTCGAATCTGATCCTGACCGATTTCAATCAGCAACAAACGGCGTTTCTGGTCGATAGCGTCGAGCGGATTCACCGTCTGAGCTGGGAGCAGATCCTGTCGATGCCGCCGCTGATGGTCATTGCGCAGACGCCGGTCACCGCGATCGCCCGCTGCGACGGGCGGCTGATCGTGATGCTCGATTTTGAGATGATCATCGACCAGGTGACCGACCGCGCCTTTCGCACCGACGCGGTCGAAAACCCGCGCGGCCTGCCGCGCGAGACGCTGCGCGTCGTGCTGGCCGACGACTCGCCCACGGTGCGCGAGGCCGTGGCCAACACGCTCCGCGCCAGCGGCTATACGAATCTGCGCTATTTCGAGAACGGCGGCGAAGCCTGGCGGTGGATCGAGACACGGCTTGCCGAAACGGGCGACGTCGGTCAGGTAGCGGATCTGATCATCAGCGACGTCGAGATGCCGCAAGTCGACGGTTTCCACCTGACCAAGCGCGTCAAGGAGCACCCCCGGTTGAACCGCTTGCCGGTGCTGCTCTATTCGTCGATCGTCACACCAGACAATCTGAAGAAGGGACAAGCCGTCGGGGCCGACGCGCAGATTGCCAAGCCCGAGCTGAGCAAGATCGTGGAGTTGGCCGACGAGTTGATCAGCGCCGCGCGTGGTTCGGCCGTTGAGTCCTCCACGCCGCCGCTTGCCGAGATTTCTCCCGCGACGCAGCCCATCGCCGCGGCCGCCGTCGCGCCGGCGCCGTTCGCCGCGGCGGCTCCTCAACCGGCCGTCGCCGCCAGCGCATCGAGCGCCGCGGCGGCCACCCAGGTACGGCCCGTCGCCGCGGTGCCCGCGGGCGCCAAGGTCCCGGGCGGCGATACACGGCTCTGGAACACGTTTCAGCAGGAGCTCGCCGGTCACCTCAAGCAGTTGCGCGGCCTGGCGAAAGCCGCGGGGCGCAAAACGCCGGACGCTGCCCAGGTCAACACCTGGCTGCGGACGCTGCACACGATCAAGTCGGCGTCCATGGTGGTGCCGGTCGAAGAAGTTGCGCACGCGACCCATCTGCTGGAGAGTCTGATCGAAGCGCAACGGCAAGGAGGCTCGTGGCAACCGACAGCCATCGACGCCTATCTGAACTGGCTCGGCGAACTACTCGGCGCGAACGATCCGCGGCGTGTGCTGGACGAAGCGAGCGGCGTGCAGGCCGAGATTGCCGTGGCCTTGGCCGCGACCGCGCGTTAGCCTCGCGCGTGGCATCCAGAGTCCGGTTGGCGACTCGCACCAGCCGGCCGCCGGCGTGCAGCCCGGCGAACGACGTCGAGCGCCGCTAGCGCGTCGTCACGAGTCTTTGGCGCATGGTCTGGCCCACGGCCGACTGCCAACGGACAAACCGCTCGTACGCCTGGTGGAGCAGCTCGACCAGCTCGAACTGGTTGACCGGCTTGAGCAGGTAATCGCTCGCGCCGTTCTCGATCGCCTCGCTGATCGTGTCCCAGGTCGAGTGCGCCGTCATGAACAGCACCTGCGTCCAGGCATTGCGCCGCTTGGCGAACCTCAGCAGCTCCAGGCCGTCGAGGCCCGGCATCTGCAGGTCGGTCAACAGGATGTCGCAACAGTTCCCGTCGAGCCATTCGCGGGCCTTCACCGGGTCGGTCATCTCGACGATGTTCACCCGCTCGCCCATGCCTTGTCGGGCCACGTGCGAGAGCAAGCGAACCATGCTCGAATCGTCATCGACAACGACCAATTGCAGCGGACGAATGGGGGCAGACATCGCGCGACAAACCTCGGGTAGGCGTAGAACGGAGCGACCATCGGGCGGCACGGTCCGGCCCTGACGATCAGGGCGAATCGAGGCCGTGCCCTGCAAAACCATAGCTTGCCTGGAGGGTTTAGCGCCCCCACGGGGCGACAACCATATTTTCCCTGGCCGGTTATGACCTAGGCTTAACGAGAAAACCGTCCACGCGGCCTTTACCCCCCCGCCCGCCGGCCCACCTACGCCTCTCCTGCCCATTTTTTCCACACGACCCTGTTTACCCACTGCGTGACCGACTTGGGTTTCGCGGCAACAGAGGGTGTGAGGAGAATCGCCGGGAGTGAAATGATGAGCCGGGCGAACATGCTGTGGATGCCGTCTTGGAAAGCATCGAGCGCAGCGACGAGCAGCTACTTGCCGAAGCGGCCCGCGAAGGGTCCGACGGTCCTGCTTTCGTTGAACTCGTCAACCGGCATCGGCAGCGCGTCTGGCGCATCTGTTACCGGCTGTTGGGCAACGAGCACGACGCCCAAGATGCTGCGCAAGAGGTGTTCGTCGCGCTGTTCCTGCAACGCAGGAAATTTGCCGGACGGGCCCGCTTCACCACGTGGCTGCACGGCATCGCGGTTCGCAAGTGCTTGATGCTGCGTCGCGGGCGCGGACGGCGGCAACGCCGCGAGAACCCGGCCGACGCGGGCACGCTCGACATCCGGCACAGCTCGCGAGCGCCCCATCCCGATACGAGCGACGTCTACGAGATGCTCGGCATCCTCGACGACGAAGACCGTGCCCTGATGCTCCTCAAGTATGCCGAGGACTACACCATCGAGGAACTGGCCGAAATCTTCGAGCTCTCGCCGAGCGCTTGCAAGATGCGGCTGTCCCGAGCGCGCGAGAAACTTCAGGCGCAGTTCGGCCGCGATTTCGGGCCGGACGAACCTGATGACTCGCGCGTCTGAACGCCAACCGGAGACTGGACGCCATGGCCGAAAACCCGTTCGACCAGCTCGCCGACCACGAGGTCCCGCCGTTGCCGTTGGACTTCGACCTCAAGGTGCACGCACGCGTCAACGACGCGCTCGTCGGCACCCACCTGGTCGATTTCGGGCTGCGGGCCATTCCGTTGGCGCTGGCCGAACTGGCCCGGGCGGCGGTGGCGATGGTGGTGTTCACCTTGGCCGGCAGTTATCCGACCGAGCGGCGCACGCCTCGGCCGGAAGATCGTAACCGCGCGAAGGACGCCCCTGGCGGGGGTGACCGCTGATACTCTTTTTTTACCAGAGGCCCCGTTGCCTCGAGGAGAACTGACCATGTTGCCGTTGTTTGCTCAGACCGTGCCGGTGCCGATGCCGGCGGAACCCGTCCTGACGACTCCCACCCCGGCCGCCGAGCCGGTGACGATGGAGACCGTGAACGGTTTTTGGGAAACGTTCGTGAACAGCTTTGCCGACGCATTCCGCGAGATCATCGCCCAGGCCCCGGCCGTGGTGGCGATGCTGCTGGTCGTCGTCGTCGGCTATCTCGTGGCCCGAGTGCTGGGCCGCGCCGCGGCCGCCCTGAGCGAAGCGATCGGCCTTGAGGCCGCCGCCGAGCGCAGCGGACTGTTGGGCTCGATGAAACAGGTCGGCATTCGTCAAAGTGTTTCGACCATCGCCGGCCAGATCGTGTTCTGGATCTCGATGTGCTTGTTCCTGAGCGCCGCGTTCAACATCGTCCACTGGCAAGCGCTGAACGAGGCGATGCACACGATCGTCGCGTATATCCCCAACCTGCTCGTGGCCACGATCGTCGTCGTGGTGGGCCTGCTCGTGGCGGGCTTCCTCCGCGGCGTGGTGGCGACCAGCGCCGACCGCGTGGGCCTGAGCTATGCCGAGCACCTGGCCAACGGCTGCTATTACGTGCTGGCCCTGCTGACGTTCATCGCGGCCTTCGACCAGCTCGGCATCCAGTTCGACCTGTTCAAGGACCTGATCCTGATCGCCTGCGGCGGCCTGGCTCTGGGCTTCGGCCTGGCGTTCGGCCTCGGCGGCCGCGACGTGATGGCAGGCATCCTGGCCGGCTACTACACCCGGCAGCGGCTGCGTGCCGGTGACCACGTGACGGTCGGCACGATGCACGGCCGCGTCCGCGAAGTCGGCCCCGTGGCCACGATCGTCGAGACCGAAGAAGACGGCCTGCTCAACCGCCACAGCGTGCCGAACGTGAAGATGCTCAACGAAGCGGTCCGGTAAGCACGACGCCGGCCCGCTCCCCATCGGTCCCACCACGAGCCCCCGGGACGCAAGTCTCGGGGGCTTGCTTTTTCGGCACGCCTGGCGGGCATCTCATGCCATGGCGGCAATGGTTCGGCTGCACACGACCGCGATTCGTCTCATCTCGGCGTCGCAAATACTATCCCGGCAAACAACTGACTGGTACGGAAGCCGCGCATCTCAAACGTCTCCGCTGGCGATGGGTGGCACACGAACGAGACTCGCCGTATGCGGACCGGCGGCGCGCAGCACTTGCACACTCTCGCGGGCCCACCGCGCGTCGGGCACCCGTCGGTGCAGGATTCCAGGCTTGGCGATCGACAACTTGTGACTCACGCCATCACTGCAACCATATCAATCACCTGGCTACCCAAAACGCCGTCCCCCTCGATGCGAATGCTCGGGAAACGGCGGATTGCTTCGGCACGGTCCAGTCGCTTGGTAAATAGTTTCCAGGCATCATTCTGGTCGATCGTAAATCGCGCGGTCGGGCTCACCGACTCGCCCGCCGCCAGCAACCATGACGCCCCGATTCGAGTCACAGACCATGCGCCGCCTGCCTCGCCTGTAATCTTGACGGCGACCGTGCTCCCTTGCGGCGCGGTCACATGTCGAAAGGTGTACGGCAACGCACGCATGAAGACATCCAAGCAAGGATAAAACAGGCGTCTCTCGGCAATCGTGCTCGGACGTGCCGTGGCTTCGAAAACCTGCTGCGTGTGATGCCACTTCTCCGTGTATTCGCGCGCCAGGTCCATCCAATTCAAGGACACGCTCTCACCGGTCCACGCCACCGAGAATTGCGCCTTGCCGTTTGGATCAAGGGTTGGAAAAAAACGGGCCAATTCTTCGTCTGCCCATTCGATCAACGCACACAATACCTGGGGGCTCAGACGGCGGGCTGCCGTTTCCCACTCGCCGTTGAGGCGTGTCAAAAAGTCGAGCAAGGTTTCGCCCGGCCGAGGTTCTCCGCTTCCTTTGGAGGGAAGGTAATCATCTCGCTGCAGTGAGAGTCGACGCAAACTTCCATCCAGCAGGTGGGCGGCCACATCCTTGACGCAACGTCTCGAGCTCAGCGTTGGAAGATGCCATTCTGCACTGCCGAGCGAACGCAACAGAGCGACAAGACGTTGACTGATCTCTGGGAATAGGTGATTGACCGAGATAGGGGCAGTAGTGGCCATAGCAGCAGCATGATAAACGATGATCCGGCGACTCCGTTGCCTTGGGTTGATAGACCGGTTGAGCTTGCTGTTGGTTCGATCGCCCGTGGGAGTTGCCTCGACAGGCGCGGGCGGCGGTCCGTGAAAAACAAGCACCTCGATGCCGCCATCCGTCCAATCGACAGCCCCGCCGTCAGGTGCCACCTGACTCAGCAACCAGTGCGCGCCCCGCTACACGTGGCTGCGTGCCGGTGACCATGTGACCGTCGGCACGACGCCGGCCCACTACAATGCGCTCCAACCACGAGCCCCCGGGACGGAAGTCTCGGGGGCTTGCTTTTTTGCCGGACATGGGGCCCGCTTGCGGCTCACTCGTCGAACGAAAACACGCGCGCCCAGTCGTGCTGCATGCTGATCACGTGCCAGCCTTGTTCCTGGGCCTGTTCCATCAACGACTGGGGGAAGGTGCCGAACTTGGAATCCGGCAAACCGTTGGCCGGACCATAGGCATATTCGCGGCGCGCGTCGTCGTGAAACACCAGCATCATCAGCCGCGGCGCCTGGCCTGCCGCGGTCCATTCCAGCATCTCGCGATCTCCGGCCGAGTTGCCGAACGCCGCGATCGGACGCTTGCCGATGTACTTGTTGATCCCCACGGGCTTGCCGGCCTTGTCATCGATGAAGTCGATCTCGGGCAGCCGCATGAGCACCGGCTTGCCATCGCGGACCTCGTACTTGGTCTTGATCGTCGAGCCGACGACTTGCTCGGCCGGGATGCCGTAGACCGCCTGCGTCATCGGCCGCATGAATTCGATGCCCCCGCCGGAGACGATGAACGTCTTGAAGCCGTGGGCCCGCAGGAACTCCAGCAGCTCGACCATCGGCCGAAAGGCCAGCTCGGTATAGCGCTGCTTGAACCGCGGATGGCGCGCGGTTTCAAACCAGTCCCGGACGATCGCCTCGAACTCAGTCGTGCTGATGCCGGCGTGCGTCGCCATGACCAGCTCGATCAGCCCTTTCTCGCCCGACGCGGCCAGGGCCCGCAGATCGTTTTCGAGCGCCGCTTGAAACGGCTGCTGGGCTTTCCATTCGGGATGCTGTGGTGCCAGCTGCTTCACGCGGTCGAGCGCGAACGCCAACTGCGTGTACATCGGCTGCTCGGTCCACAGCGTGCCGTCGTTGTCGAACACGGCGATGCGATCGGCGAGCGGAACGAATCCCGCGCCGCCTTCCGTGGTCACCTGTGCGACGAAATCCAGGATCGCGCGCTTGGCGGGCGTGTCCCGCCACGAAGCCAACGGCTCGGCGGCGCACGACCGCGAACGGTCGAACGTCGTCGCCGCCAGGACGACGAGCACGACGAGCCACGGCCGACGGAAATCAAGCATGCAAGCAACCTCACTGCTGGTGAGCCGCGAACCCCTCGTGCGACCGCGCCCGGCTTCGACCGGGCGCGCCCGCACGACTCAACGACGCCACGGCCCGCTAGTTGCCGGACGGAACGGGAATGCTGAAACCGTTCTTTTCCAGCGCCTCGCGGATGTACTGGAAGCGTTCGTACTGTTGCAGGGTGATCGGGCCCGTGTAGACCTCGCTCTGCATCTTCCGCGGCGGGTACTTCACGTAGGTCTTCATCAGGTCCTTGATCGCCACGTTGAACGTGATCATGGTCCACGTCCGTTCCGTGTAATTGTTCATGAAGATGTCGTAGCGCTCTTGCGGGTCCTGCCAGAGATCGAAGATCTGCGGCACGGTGGCCACGTACTTTTCAGGCCCCTTCCAGCCGAGATTGGCGTCGACCGCCAGGCCGCCGGTCGCCTGCCCGTCGTCGCCGCGCAGGTTGAACACGGCCTTGTAGTTGCCCACGCGCGCGGCGCCCGGCGACAGTTCCGTCTCGGTGAAATAGAACCAGGCCTTGCGGGCACATTTGCCCGTGCCGAACAGCACCGGCGACATGTCGAAGCTGTCGAACATCATGGGTTGGCCTTCGCGGTCCTTGTCCGGCAGCTTCGCGCCGGCCACCGAGGCAAAGGTCGCCATCAGATCGAGCCCTCCGAGAATGTCGTGGTTGCGCACGTTGGGCTTGATCTTCCCCGGCCACACGGCGAACGCCGGCACGCGGCTGCCACCCTCGCGCACGGTGCCCTTGGTCCCGCGCAGCGGCGTGTAACCGGCATCGGGATAGACGTCCTGCCAGGCGCCGTTGTCGGTCGTATAGAAGACCAGCGTGTTCGCGTCCAGCTTCAACGCGCGCAGCTTGTCCATCACGTGCCCGATGCGGGCATCGAGCTCGACCACCGAGTCGGCATACTTCGACTTCGACAGCGACTTGTTCTGAAACTCGGGCGCCGGCAGGTTCGGCTGGTGCACCTTCATGAAATTGATATGGGCAAAGAACGGCTGATCCGGGTGCTTCGCGGCGTCGTCAAGAAATTCGAGCCCGGCCTGTTCGACGTACTTGTCGAGGAAGGGGATGCCGACCAGGCCTTTCTCCGGCGTGTCGACATATTGGCCGTTGACCTTCCAATCCTCTTTCGGCTTTTCGCCGGCCTTGCCCGAGAGCGAACCCTTGGTGACTTTGTCGAACATCGCGCGCAGTTCGGGGTCCATGTCGGGGAACCACGTCGGGTCGCCATAGGTGTAGGCATTGCAGTGGTACAGCAGGCAGTGCTTCATCACGTCATAGCCGTGAGCATTCGGCAGGGCGTAATCGGCCTCGCCCAGGTGCCACTTGCCGGTGAAGTAGGTCCGGTATCCGGCCTGCTTGAGCACCGAGCCCAAGGTCCATTCGGCCTGCGGCAGACCGCCGCCTTGGCCTTGGAACGCGACGGTCGTCATGCCGCTGCGATTGGGAATGCGCCCGGTCAGTATCGCCGCGCGGCCCGGCGTGCAGCTCGGCTGCGCATAGAAGGAGAAGAAGGTCATTCCTTCGGCGGCCATGCGGTCGATGTTCGGCGTCGGCATGCCGCGCCCTTCGCCGCCGCCGTACGGCCCCAGATCGCCGTAGCCCGTGTCGTCGGAAACGATCAGCAGGATGTTCGGCTTCGAGGCGGCCCAGGCAGGCCCGACCCACAACAACCCGGCGAGCAACGCCAGCAACCATGGCTTTTTCATGACAGGCAACTCCCATTTCTGCAGCAGGGACTGACCCGCGGAACCGCGTCGCGACTCACCCATCGTGAGACCGCACGCACGCGGCACGCCCAGAATCAGCCACCCCAGCGCCGGCAATTCTAGGCCTGTGTCAAGACGATCCGCAACAAGCCGCATGGCATTTCGGCGACGCAGGACGGCACGTCCATCGGGCCAATCCCGGCCGCGCGAAGTCGGCTTCGTGGCCACGATCGTTAAGACCGGGGAGGAAGGTGTGCTCAAACGTCACAGCGTGCCGAACCTGAAGAGGCTGAATTAAGCGGCGCGGTAATCACACCCCCGCCCGCTCCTACGCGTTCAACCCGCGAGCCCTCGCGACGAAAGTCTCGGGGGCTTGTTTCATTTGCGGATGCCCGAGGGATGCAAGAGCGGCAACCGCCTCCGAGCCGTCGTCCTAGCATTTCATCACGACGTTAGCTGCCGCTGTATTGATCTGTCGACGAAGGCGCATGGAATGAATTGAAAGGGTGCCGATCGTACATCATGATGAGATTGCCCTGGCCACAGAGCCGCGCGAGGGAAACAGTGGACCATTCAAACTGCTCGCCTATCGGGTGCGAGATCGCGGATGCCAATTGTCGTAACGTGTACCAATTGCAACCGCAGCTTTCGTGTTGCTGATTCACTCGCTGGTCGAGTGGCAAAATGCACCTGTCAAGCGCGGATCGTAATTCCCCAACCGGTTGCTAAACAAACCGCTACGCCATCCGCTGTCGGCACGACCGCGCGAAACGCCGCTACTGCCGCCGCGAATGCTCGCACCGTCGAGGAAAGGATCCTGAGCGGCTTCCAGGGCTCACCAGGCAGGCCAGAGATATCCATCGGCTACCGCACGATGCTTGGGGTTACAGCCCTCGGTTTGGCGCTCGTGCCATTGGAATATTGCTTGGTCGTCGCGGGCGCGACGTGGCTGCTTGTATGGCAATCGACTCACGTCGTTTTTGTGAGTTTGCAGGCGGCGTTTTCGATCGGCCTGATTGTGGCGATCGTTGCCATGTTGCGGCCAATCGTATTCATTTTTTATCGCACTAAACCCGTCGTTAGGTCAGCCAGAATACCGTTGGAGTCGTTTCCGGCGCTCGCCACGCTCATCCGCGAAATCAGCTCTCGTGTCGGTAGCCCCGTCCCGGCCAAGCTGGCGTTTTCATGCGAACCGAACGCCGCTGCGAGCTATGGCAATACACTCTGGCAGACGCTCTTTTCGCGGGAATTTGTCTTGCATCTCGGCCTGCCGCTATTGGGAGGACGTACCGTCGGCCAGTTGTCGGAAGTGATTGCACACGAATTGGGGCATTTTTCTCAGCCGAGCGCCACGCGATTGACATGCTTGCATCGTTGGATTCTAAGTTGGCTCGCCGCCGCGGCAACGATGCCATCCGGATGGACCGTCGAGAACGCAGCACGTGCGGATTCGCCGCTCGTACGATGGTTTCAGCTCACCGCGGCTTGCGGCGTGGCATTCGCACAGGCAATTTTGATTGCCATCTATCAAAGTGTCTGCCTGATGGTCGCCGTAGCAATTCGACAACTAGAATATGATGCCGATCGATTCGGAGTCGCCATCGCCGGGCCGAAAGTCCTCGAGCAGAATGAGATTTGGCTACACGAAGCAAATCGCGCATTTCGCGAGGCTCGCAAGCTTGCAGCCGAATGCCTGTCGCGGAATTGCTTGCCAAACGACCTCCCTGCGCTGACGCTGGATTGGTTGTCGCAATGGGACGAGGAACAGCGCGCCGCGATGCACGAAAGGCTCGCGCGAGAACAAACCACCTGGTTAAGCACGCATCCGGCGCCGCGCGACCGGATCATGGCCGCGCGAAAAACAGGCGCGAAAGGAGTCTTTCAATGCGATCTCCCTGCGACTTGCCTGATTCCCAATTATTCCGGATTGTGCAAGGCTACCTCTCGCGAGTTCTACTTCAACATGCTGGGCAGCGCGCCGCAGGGGATCACCTTTGCGCCGCCCGCAGAACTATTCCCTTATTGGATCATCTATTCATCGCGCAAGTCGTCGGCAATCGAAACCAATCGATAGTGGCGCGCGGGATTGGGAAAACCTAGGGGAGTGTCTGGCAGGCCCGTTCGTAACCTGTCCGGCCCTACGTCGCCACGCGACCCAACGACAGCCCGGCGATGATGGCCAGCATTCCGAGCACCAGGTGCGCTGCGATGTTCAGCGCGGGTTGCAGCAGGCTGAGGCCTTGCAGCTCGCCGCGGCCGGCGGCGAGTTCGTAGGTGTCGAAGGCGAAGGTGCTGAACGTGGTGAACGCGCCGGCGAAGCCGGTCAGCAGCGTCAGCCTCAACAGATCGTTGGGCGGTTGGGAACGCAGCCACGACCAGACCAGGCCGAAGAAAAAACAGCCCACGACGTTTACGGCCAGCGTGCCGTAGGGCCAGGCGCTGCCCAAGAGCAGGTGGCTGCCGCGCGAGACGCCCCACCGGGCCAGGGCCCCCACCGCGCCGGCCGCGGCAACGCACACGATGCGTACCCAAAGCGCGTCGGCGTTCATGCGATTCCTTCCGCGCGCGGGTGCGCTCAGGTGACCGTCGCGAACCGCTCTTGCAGCGCCTGGACGGTCATCTCTTCCTGCCGCAGCGCTTCCATCGCCTTCACGACCGCTTCGGCCGCGGGCATCGTCGTGATACACGGCACGCCGCGCGACACGGCCGCCGCGCGGATCCGCCCTTCGTCGGTGCGGGCACCCTTGCCGCTGGGCGTGTTGATGATCAGTTGCACGTTGCCGTCGATCAGGTAGTCGAGCAGGTTGGGGTGACCTTCTTGCAGCTTGCGGACCGCCTTGACCGGGATGCCCGCCTCTTCGATCTGTCGCGCGGTGCCGGGCGTGGCCAGCAGGTCGTAGCCCAAGGCCACGAGCCGGCGGGCCAACTCGACCACGTTGTGCTTGTTGCGCACCGCGACGCTCAGAAAGATGTTGCCCGACTCGGGAAACAGCGTACCGGCGGCCAACTGGCTCTTGGCAAACGCAATCGGGAACCGCTCGCTGATGCCCATCACTTCGCCGGTGCTCTTCATCTCGGGCCCGAGGACGATGTCGACCCCTTGGAACTTGACGAAGGGGAACACGCTTTCCTTGACCGAGACGTGCGTGGGGACGGGGTCTTCGTAGATGCCCTGTTCGCGCAGCGAGACGCCGGCCATCACCTTGGCGGCCACGCGGGCGACGGGCATGCCGGTCGCCTTGGCCACGAACGGCGCCGTGCGGCTGGCGCGGGGATTGACCTCGAGCACGTAGACCTGCAGTTGGCCGTCTTCGCGCTTGACGGCGTATTGCACGTTCATCAGCCCGCGGACTTGCATGTGCCGGGCCATGGCCGTCGTCGCGCGGCGAATCTCGTCGATCGTCTCGGGCGGCAGGCTGTAGGGCGGAATCGTGCAGGCCGAATCGCCCGAGTGCACGCCGGCCTCTTCGATGTGTTCCATAACGCCGGCGATGATCACGTCCTGCCCGTCGCCAATGGCGTCGACATCGACCTCGGTGGCGTCTTCGAGGAACCGGTCGATGAGCACGGGCTGACCCTGGGCGACGACGAAGGCCTCGGCCACGTAGCGCTCGAATTGGGCCAGGTCGTAGCAGATCTCCATGGCCCGGCCACCGAGCACGAAGCTGGGGCGCACGAGCACGGGATAGCCAATTTTCTCGACCTCGCGGCGGGCCTCGTCCATCGTGCGGGCAATGCCGTTGGCCGGCTGCTTGAGGCCCACGCGGTCGAGCAGCTCTTTGAATTTCTCGCGGTCTTCGGCGTCTTCGATCGTGTCGACGCTGGTGCCGATGATCGGCACGCCGGCCGTGGCCAGGGCCCGAGCCAGATTGAGCGGCGTCTGGCCGCCGAACTGAACGATCACGCCGTCGGGCTGGATGCGGTCGAAAATGTTCAGCACGTCTTCGGTCGTGAGCGGCTCGAAAAACAACAGGTCGCTCGTGTCGTAGTCGGTGCTGACCGTCTCGGGATTCGAGTTGACCATGATCGACTGGATGCCCAATTCGCGCAGGGCCATGCTCGCGTGGCAACAGCAGTAGTCGAACTCGATCCCCTGGCCGATGCGGTTGGGTCCGCCGCCGAGAATCATGATCCGCCGTTGCCCGGGCTGCCGGGCCGGCGTTTCGTCTTCGTCCTCGTAGGTCGAGTAGTAATAGGGCGTGTAGGCCTCGAACTCGGCGGCGCAGGTATCGACCGATTTGAACGTCGCCACGACGCCGCGGGCCTTGCGGTCGTTGCGGATCTCCATTTCGGTGGTGTGCCAGAGCGTGGCCAACTGCCGATCGGAAAAGCCCTGGCGCTTGGCCTTGCGTAACAGCTCCGTACTACTCGCGGCCAGGCTGCCGGCGGCGCGCAGCTCGTTTTCGGTTTCGATGATCTCGGCCAGGTTGTCGAGGAACCACGGATCGATGCCGGTCCGGTCGTGAACTTCCGCGACCGTCATGCCGCTCTTCAGCGCATAGCGCAGGTACCAGACGCGCTCGGCATTGGGAATCGCCAGCTTGGCGTGGAGCTCTTCGAGGCTGGGCTGCTGCGGTGTGCTCCAGCGGTCCTTGGCATCGCAGCCCAGTCCGAAGCTGCCGACTTCGAGCCCGCGGAGCGCCTTTTGCAGCGATTCCTTGAAGGTGCGGCCGATGGCCATCGTCTCGCCGACGCTTTTCATCTGCGTCATCAGCGTGGCGTCGGCCTCGGGGAATTTTTCGAAGGCGAACCGCGGCACCTTTGTCACGACGTAGTCGATCGTCGGCTCGAAGCAGGCCATCGTCTCGCGGGTAATGTCGTTGGGCAGCTCGTGCAGCCGGTAGCCCACGGCCAGCTTGGCGGCGATCTTCGCGATCGGAAAGCCCGTGGCCTTCGAGGCCAGGGCGCTCGAGCGGCTGACGCGGGGATTCATCTCGATCACGATCATGTCGCCCGTCTCGGGGTTGATCGCGAACTGGATGTTCGAGCCGCCCGTCTCGACGCCGATCTCGCGGATCACGGCGATCGAGGCATCGCGCATCCGCTGATATTCCTTGTCGGTCAGCGTCTGGGCGGGGGCCACGGTGATCGAATCGCCGGTGTGCACGCCCATCGGGTCGAAGTTTTCGATCGAGCAGATGATCACGACGTTGTCGTCCTTGTCGCGCATCACCTCCATCTCGTACTCCTTCCAGCCGATGATCGACTGTTCGAGGAGCACTTCGGTGATCGGCGAAGCCTCGAGCCCCCGGGCCACGAGCTGCTCGAATTCTTCACGGTTGTAGGCGATGGCCGAACCGGTGCCGCCGAGCGTGAAGCTGGGACGCACGACGCACGGCAGGCCGATCTCATCGAGCAGCCGGCGGGCGTCTTCGAGGTTGGTGACCGTCGAGCCCTTGCAAACATTCAGACCGATGCGCTCCATCGCAGACTTGAACTGCGCGCGGTCTTCGGCCTTGTCGATCACCGCCGGCGTGGCCCCGATCATCTCGACGCCGTAATCGTCGAGCACGCCTTGCCGGTCGAGATCCATGGCCAGGTTCAAGGCCGTCTGGCCGCCCAGGGTCGGTAAGATTGCGTCGGGCCGCTCGCGCTCGATCACCTTGGCGACCATCTGCCAGGTGAGCGGCTCGATGTACGTGCGGTCGGCCGTGGCCGGATCGGTCATGATCGTGGCCGGGTTGCTGTTGACCAGCACGATCTCGTAGCCCTCTTCGCGCAGGGCCTTACAGGCCTGCGTGCCTGAGTAGTCGAACTCGCAGGCCTGGCCGATGACGATGGGACCGGAGCCGATGAGCAGAATCTTGTGAAGGTCGTTGCGACGGGGCACTTACCAGTTCCTCACAATTCTCCCGGCGCGCTCGGGTACCGGTCCCGCGGCGCCTGGGGAAGAGTCGGGTTGCGAGTAAAATTTCTCGACCATACCATCGCAGCCGACTAGGGTTCAAGGACCGGCGCGGCGAGGACGGGAGTAGCGTGCAAGCACGGCGCTGAACTTGGGGGCCTTGGCCCATGTCCCCCAGCGTGAGGGAGTGCCGTTTCCCTTGCTCCGCGCGGCATTCTGCCGTCGGGCGCGCTGCCCTTTCGCGGCGATGTTGCCACGGTGCAACGGCCCGCCGCGGACCGGCAAAAACGGCTGCCGACGACGACGGGAGTGGGCGTTTTGAGCTAGGTTTCCCCTGCCGGAAGTCCGCGCGGCTCCAAGGGCCGCCGGGCAGGGCCATTTCTCGCTCTCGTCTTGATCTCTTCTATCCTGGGGGACCTTCGAACATGAGCCGTGTCGTGTTGCGCGCCTGTGTCTGGGCTTGGATGGTGTCGGGCTGCCTGTTTGCCGGTACGGCAAAGGCTGCCGAGTGGTACCTGGCCGACGGACAGGCCTGGCCCGGCCGGATCTTGCTCCAGCGCGATGCCCGCCAGGACTTCTGGTATACGCGGCCGCTCTCGCAGGACGATCAGACCATTCCCCGGGTCCGCAGCGTGTGCACTACCAGCACCGGCCAGGTGGTGTTTTGCAGCGGCCTGGACCGGCGAATCATGATCGCCGATCCCCGGGGCGAGCGGACGCTGCACCACGGCGGTTACCTGGCCCGACAGGTCCGCTGCGACGCGGCCGACACAATCTATTGGAGCGGACTCGAAACGCCGCAAGACGCCAGCCCGCTGCCCGACGGATTCATCTACGCCTACAGCCAGGTGACGCGCGAGGCCCGTACGCTCGCAACCTTTTCCCAGGCCGACGTGGGCCGGGACTGGTGGGGGGCGTTCGATATCCACCAGGGGCGCATCTACGTGGCCACGCTGAACGGCCCGGCGCGGTTGTACGAATTGCCCGAAAGCGGCATACCCCGGTTGGTTGCCACGTTGCCGATTCCGGTCCACGCCTTCCGGTTTGGCGAGGACGGTGCGCTCTGGGCCTGCGACGGGCAGGGGGGGCTGTTCCGATTCTCCGACCTCCAGCGGCCCGAACAGATTGAGACGGTGCTCCGAGGCGGGGTTCCGTTTGTCGATTTCGCTCCGGTGCGCTGATCGGCACATGTGTCGCGCAGAGGACTGGGCCAGCCTCACCCGAGTCAGACGCAAGTAGCGGTGCGCAAACCGTGCGCAGACGACTGCGCACGGTCTAGGCGACACAATTCCAGCGTTTGACAGCTCGACGTAAGCCATTTAAGGTAAATGTCTTAGTCGCCTGAAATGGCAGGCTGTTCCCTCCGACGCCAAGTAACGTGCTGCGTGGCCGACAAACCGTGGGGCGGAGTTTTTGACCAGGCGACGGACCGCCGTGTGGAGAAGTTCACCGAGAGCGTGAGCTTCGATCGGCGGCTTTACGCCCACGACATCACGGGCTCATCCGCCCATGCCCAGATGCTGGCCGACGTGGGGCTGATCTCCGCGGACGAATGCGGTCAGATCGTCGCCGCGCTGGCCGAGATCGGTCGCGAAATCGAGGCCGGCCGCTTTGAGTTCCGCACCGAACTCGAAGACATCCACATGCACATCGAGCGGGCCCTGACGGACCGCCTCGGCGATGTGGGCCGCAAATTGCATACCGGCCGCAGCCGCAACGACCAGGTTTCGACCGACCTGCGGCTCTGGGTCCGCGATGCGATTGACCGGCTCGACGGACTGCTCGTCGACCTGCAACGAGCCTTCGTCGATCGCTGCCAGCGCGACGCGGACGTCGTCATGCCCGGCTACACCCATTTGCAACGAGCCCAGCCGGTGCTCGCCGCGCATTATTGGCTGGCCTACTGCGAGAAATTCGAGCGCGACCGGCAGCGGCTGGCCGACGCGCGCAGGCGTGTCAACGTCTCGCCGCTGGGTGCCGCCGCGCTGGCCGGCACCAGCCTGCCGATCGACCGCGCCAACACGGCGCGCCGGCTGGGTTTCGCCGCGGTGGCGGCCAACAGCCTCGATGTGTCGAGCGACCGCGACTTTGCCCTCGAGTTTGCGTTTTGCTGTGCCACGATCGCGGCCCACCTGAGCACCTGGGCCGAGGAGTGGATCCTCTGGTCGACCACCGAGTTCGGCTTTCTCAAGCTGCCGCAGGCGTTCTGCACCGGCTCGTCGATCATGCCGCAAAAGATCAACCCGGACGTGCTGGAGCTGACCCGGGGACGCACGGCCCGAGTCTATGCCGCGCTGCAATCGCTGTTGGTGCTGGTGAAGGGGCTACCCCTGGCCTACAACCGCGACCTGCAAGAAGACAAGCTGCCGGTGTTCGACGCCTTTGACACGGTGGCCGCCTGTCTCGAGCTGGCCGCGCCGATCGTGATCGGCGCCGAGCTCGACCGCGCGGCCATCGAGGCCCGACTCGACCGCGGCTATCTCGACGCCACGACCTTGATGGAAGAACTGATCCGCCGAGGCATACCACAGCGTTCAGCGCACGAGGTGGTCGGCCAACTGGTGCGCAAGGCCCGCGATCGCGAGGTTCGCCTGGCCGATCTCAGCGACAACGACTTCCGCAGCGTGCATGCCGAACTCGATGGCAGCCTGCGCGACGTCCTGGGCGTCGACCGCGCGCTACGTGCATTTGTCTCCTACGGCTCGACGGCGCCCGGCGAAGTGGCCGCACAAGTTGCGGCGTGGCGCAAGAAGCTGGGGAGCCAGACATGAGCCTTTTGCCCGCTTTCCGCCGGCGGCCGGCCGCGCTCGCTGTGGTCCTTGCGCTGTTGGCGGTCGCCTTTGCGCCGTGGACCGTGGCCCAAGACAAGCCGGAAGAGCCGCGCGCGGTCACCGAACCGGCGGTGCAGGCCCTGCTTGACTCGAAATTCGAGAGTCCGCTGGACCGGCTGAGGGCCGTGCTGGTGATGATCGATTTGAAGCACGGCTTCGCCGCGCGGCCGCTGGTCGAACAATTGCTGGCCGCACAACTGGCGCCCGAGCAACTGGCCGCCTTGGGCAACCGCTTGGGCACTGCCGCGCTGGTCAAACTGTCGCAAGATCGCGATCTCGCGCCTCAAGGCGCCGAGCTGGCCAAGGCGATTCTCGCTGCGCAGACCGGCGCGGCGCGCGATCCGCAGTCGATCGCCCAACTCGTCGAACAACTGCGCACGGCGCCGCCGTCTCAGCACGTGGTTCTGACCGCGCGGCTGCGCGAGGCACGCTCGGCGGCCGTGAAGCCGTTGCTTTGGGCAATTGTCGATCCGGCAACAGGCGAGGGCGCGGCACCGCTGCGCCGGGCGCTGCTGGCCATCGGCACCGATGCGCTGCCCCCGCTGTGGGGCGCCCTCGAATCGCCCGATCCGAACGTCCGCCTCGCCGCGATTGGGGCGCTGGGCAGGATGCGTGATCCGCAAAGCGTTGTACCGCTCTTGGCGAGTCTGCATGTTCCCGACGAAGACCTGGCGCCCGACGCGGCGCCACAGCCGGGCGCGTTTCAGCGCGTCGCCGCCGAACGCGAGGCAGCGGCGGCCGCAATCCGGGCGATTCGGGGACAGGCGCCTTCGCTGGGCGAGGCCGTGGAACTGCTTTTGGCGCGCAGCGAGCAACTGTATGCCGAGTCGTTCGCGCCGCATGCGGCCGATGCAGCGCCCGTGGAGGTTTGGGACTTCAAACTCGCCGAACCGCAGGCCCGCATGCTGCCGCCGGCAGATGCGGCGCTGGTTTGGGCCGCGCGGCTGGCACGCGACGCAGAACATTTGGCTCCCGACGACGGCCGCGCACGACGGTTGAGCATCGCCACGCGGCTGGCCACCGACGCACGTCGTCCGCCGGGCGAAGCAGTCGACGCGCAGGCCTGGCCCTACACCGATCAAACGGGACTCGAAAGCGCGCTGCTGGAGAGCCTGAAGCAGGGCGCTTGGTCGACTGCTGCCCAGGCGGCCCGGCACCTGACTGATCGAGACGCGCTCTATACGTCGCTGCCCGAACCGGCACCCCTGGTGCTGGCCTTGCGCCATGGCGACGAGCGGCTGCGGTTTGCGGCGCTCGAGACGATCGAGCGGCTGCAGCCGACGGCCAAGTTCCCGGGCAGCAGCTACGTAAGCGATGCCTTGGCCCACTTCGTCACGGCTTGGGGCGAGCGTCGCGCCGTGGTGGTCGACAACGATCTGAATCACGCCGAGGAATTGCGGACGCTGGTCGTGGGCGCCGGCTACGATGCCGATGTGACGTCCGACGTACGCGACCTGCTGCGCGTCGCGCGGACCAATGCCGACTACGAATTGGCGGTGATCGACGTCTCTATCAGTTTTCCCACGGCCAACGATGTGCTGGCCGAGCTGCGCCGCGACTGGCGCACGGCACAACTGCCGGTGCTCTTGGTCGCGATGCCCGAACGGTTGGAAGACGCCCGCCGCCTGGCCGATCGCCACACGTTGACGGCGGCGTTTGTGCGTCCGCAAGACGCGGCCGGACTCGAATTCGAGCTTACGCAGTTGGCCGCTCTGCCGGGAGCCCGAGCGATGACGACCGACGAGCGCCGCGCCGCCGGCCAGGCGGCGCTGGCGATGCTCGCGCGGCTGAGCGCCGCGCCGCGCACGGCAATCGCTTTGGCGCCGGCCGTGCAGGCAGCACATGAGGCGCTGTATCGGCCCGCCGTGGCCGAAAACGCCGCCGCCGTGTTGGGTCGCTGGGTTACGCCGGCCGCGCAGCGGGCACTGGCCGATGCCGCGAGCCTGACGGCGCTGCCGCTCGAGCTGCGCAGCGCCGCGGCCGAGGCCCTGCGCTGGAGCCTGGCCGAACACGGCGTGCTGCTCACGCCGAGCGAAGTCCAGGCGCAATACGACCGCTATAACGCCAGCGAACACTTGGACGCAGCGACCCAGGCGCTGTTGGCCTCGATCCTCGACACGATCGAGGCGCGAGCCGCAGTCGACGAAGACCCCCCCGCAGCCGAAGGAAGCCCTCCCGAATAACCTCCGGTCCGCCGCGCGGTCTGCTTGTCAGGCATCGAGCGCGGCGGCCGCAACACGCCAACCTTTCCGCCGCCGTCGAGCGCGCTCGGGCGGAGCGACGCTGTCTCGACCACGGCATGCCGATGCCCTCGCGGCCGCGCGCCCCCACCGGCGCCGAGCGCGCGGGCAAACGTGGTCCCCGATGAACCGCCCCATGCGCCCCTTCGACAACTCACAAACCGGCCCGCCGATTCCCGGTCTCATCGGTTCCGGGCCCGCGATGCGCGAGGTCTACCGGCTGACGCGACAGGTCGCCCGATCGAAGGCCTCGGTGCTGCTGCTCGGCGAGACGGGCACGGGCAAAGAGCTGATTGCCCGGGCCGTGCACCTGCTGAGCCCCCGCAGCCAGGGGCCGTTCATCCGCGTCAACTGCGGCGCGCTGAGCGAGAGCCTGCTGGAGAGCGAATTGTTCGGCCACGTTCGCGGGTCGTTTACCGGGGCGATCGACAATCGCACCGGCCGCTTCGAGGCTGCGCACACCGGCACGGTGTTTCTCGACGAAATCAACAGCACCACGCCCAAATTGCAGGTCAAACTGCTGCGCGTGCTGCAGGAGAAGGAATTCGAGCGCGTCGGCGACACGACGACGATCCGCGTCGATACCCGAGTGATCGCCGCCAGCAACCGCGATCTGCTGGCCGAGGTGGCGGCCGAGCGGTTTCGCGAGGACTTGTACTACCGGCTGAACGTCGTGCCGATTCGGCTGCCCCCCCTGCGCGAGCGGCGCGAGGACATTCCCGAGTTGGTGAGCCATTTCCTCAACGTCTACAATGAGGAGAACGACCGCTACGTGGTGCACATCGACCGGCAAGCGCTGGCAGCGCTGCAGGACTATCGCTGGCCGGGCAACGTGCGCGAGTTGCAGAACTACATCGAACGGGCCGTCGTGATGGCGCCGGGTGACGAACTGACCTGCGACCTGCTGCCCGAGGCGATCACGAGCACCGCACCTTCGCCGCAGAACAATTTCCAGGGGGCCGACGTCGAATCGCTGACCGGGGCGCTGGTGCGACAAGGGCTGAGCGATGCCCACGATGACGAAGACGACCTGTACGGCAAGATTGTCACCCGGGTCGAACGCGAATTGATTGCCCAGGTCATGGCGGCCTGCGGCGACGTGCGGATCAAGGCGGCCGCCCGGCTGGGCATCAATCGCAACACGCTCCACAAAAAGCTCAAAGAGTTCGGACTCGACGACGAAGAACCCGATTCCCTCGACCGCGACGTGGGTTGATTCGCCATGCTCTCGGGCGTGCATATCTTTTGCTTCGCCGCCAGTTACGGCGTGGCCCTGGCGCTGGAAATCACCCGGCTGTTCTTTCGCAGCGGGATTCGCACCGCGCTGGTGCTGGGCTTCGGCCTGGCCGGCGTCGTGGCGCATACGCTGTTCTTGATCGGTCGGGCACAGGCCGGCGGCACGGCGCCCTTGTCGAGCAGCTTCGATTGGTACCTGATGGCGGCCTGGGTGCTTGCCGTGGTGTACCTGGTGATCAGTTGGCAATATCCGCGTGCCGCGGTGGGGGTGTTTACGCTGCCTTTGGTGCTGGCGCTGGTCGCGGTCGCCGCCTGCTGGGCCGATCGCGCGCCGTTTCCCGCCGACCGCGCGAGTTTGTTCTGGGGTACGGTGCACGGCGTGTTCTTGCTGCTGGGCACCGTGGCGGTGCTCGTGGGCTTTGCGACGGGGCTGATGTACCTGGCCCAGGCCTGGCGCCTGAAACACAAGCTGCCGCCGCGGCTGGGTTTTCAGCTCCCCAGCCTCGAATCGCTCGAGCACGTGAATGCCCGCGCAGTGCTGTTCTCGATCCTGTTGCTGGCGACCGGCTTGATCTCGGGCACCATCTTGAACCTGGTCAACCAGCACCGGCAATTGACCGCCATCGCCTGGACCGATCCGATCGTCGTGGCCAACGCATTCACGCTCGCCTGGCTGGTCGCGGCCAGCGGGTTCATCGCCTTCTACAAGCCGGCCCGGCAGGGGCGCAAAGTCGCCTACCTGACGATCGGCAGTTTCGTGTTCCTGGTGTTCTCGTTGACCGTCGGGCTGTTCTTCACCGAACATCGCGCCGTGCCGCACGACGCCAAGCCCGTGGCCCGAACCGGCGACCACGGCACTCTGTCGCGCGGAGGTACGACATGAACCTCCAACTGGTCGGGTGCAGCCACCACCACTCTTCGATCGCGGTGCGCGAGCGTCTGGCGTTCGATGCCCGCCAGGCGGCCGACGCCTTGGCCCGGCTGCGCGAGCGGTTTCCCGAGGTCGAGGCGGTGCTGCTTTCGACCTGCAACCGCGTCGAGCTGTACACGGCCGCCGAGGTGCCCGAGCAAAGCCCCTCGCACGAGCAGTTGGCCGAGTTTCTGGCCGAGTACCACGGGCTCGAGCTGGTCGAGGTTTTCGACGAGCTGTTCGAGCGCACGGGCGAAGAGGCCGTCAGGCACTTGTTCCTGGTCGCCGCGAGCCTCGACAGCATGGTGCTGGGCGAGCCGCAGATCCTCTCGCAGGTCAAGCAGGCGTATCAACTGGCCACCGATCAGCAAAGCGCAGGGCCCGTGACGCATGCCGTGTTTCAGGCGGCCTTGAAGGTGGCGCGGCGGATCGCGGCCGAGACGTCGATCAGCCAGAAGCGCGTGAGCATTCCCAGCGTGGCGGTGGCCGATTTTGCCCGGCAGATCTTCGAACGCTTCCACGACAAGCGGGTACTGGTGATCGGCGCCGGCGAGATGGCCGAAGAGACGCTCCGATATCTGCAGGACGAAGGCGCGCGCGAGATCACCGTGATCAATCGCAACCTGGCCCGGGCGCACGCCCTGGCCGAGCAATGGCACGGTTGGGCGCTGCCGTGGGAATCGCTGGGGGAAGCGCTGGTCGAGGCCGATCTGGTGGTCAGCACGACGGGCGCCAATCTGCCGATCGTCACGCTCGAGCACTACCGCCAGCTTGAACCACTGCGCTATCAGCGGCCGTTGGTCGTGCTCGACCTGGCCGTACCGCGCGATTTCGAGCCGGCGATCGGCGATTGCCTGGGCGTTTACGTCTATACGGTCGACGATCTCAAAGCCGTCTGCCAAGAGAACAAGGCCGCGCGCGACCAGGCGCTGCCGCGCGCCCTGGCGATCGTCGATGAGGAAACCGCGCAGTTCATGGCCGATCTGCGGCACCGCGCGACGGGGCCAATCATCCAGCGGCTTCGCGAAGGCTGGCAGCGCCCCAAGGACGAAGAGCTACGGCGGTTGTTCAACAAGCTGCCCGAACTCGACGACCGGGCGCGCGGCGAAATCAGTCAATCGTTCGACCGGCTGATCAACAAGCTCTTGCACCCGCCGCTGGAATCGCTGCGCGAAGAGACGCGGCAACCGTTCAGCTATAGCTTGCTCGACGCGCTCAAGCGGCTATTCCACTCGCACCTGTCGGAATAGCGCGTGCGAACGGCCGCGCAGCGCGGCCGGTGACTACACGGAGGGGAGCCAGCGACGCTGGCTCGGCGCAAAGAAACCCCCGCGAACAGATCACGGGGGGCGAACAGGCGATTCACGCCACGGCGAGCAGCGGCAGACTACTCTGCGTCGTCTTCTTCCTCTTCGTCATCCCAGTCCTCGTCGTCGTCCTCTTCGTCGTCGTCCCAGTCTTCATCTTCCTCTTCGTCGCCTTCTTCTTCGTCACCTTCATCGTCGACTTCTTCCCATTCGGCGTCTTCGAAGTCTTCTTCGTCTTCCTCTTCGTCCTCTTCGTCGTCCTCTTCTTCATCCCAATCGTCGTCTTCCTCGTCGCCTTCGTCCTCATCTTCCCATTCCTCGTCTTCCTCTTCCTCTTCTTCCTCTTCGCGCTTGGCGCCGACGAGCTGGGGACGACGAGCGCCGGGAAGACGGTCCGCGGCACCGCCCGCGGCGTCTTCACGCAGTTCATCCTCGGTGGCAATCTCGCGATCGAATACGACGGTCACAGCAGGCTCCTCTTTCAGTTCATGTTCAGCAGTGGGATCTTGCTCGGGTACATCGTCGGCGAGCCGCTGCGAGGGCTTCGCCCGAAACAATTCGGCGCGGGGCAATTCATCCAGATGTCGCAGGCCGAAGATTTGGAGGAATCGCTTGGTGGTTCCGTATAAAAAGGGACGACCTAACTCGGGTGACCTGCCGCAGATGCGGACCAGATCACGCTCCATGAGCTGCCGCAAAATTTCGCCACACTGTACTCCGCGAATCGCCTCGACGTCAGCCCTCAACACCGGCTGACGGTAGGCGACCACGGCCAAGGTCTCCAGGGCCGGTGTCGACAACCGCGTTTCGGCGCCGCCGGAGTGTAAACGGCGCAGCCACGGTCCGTAGGCCGTTCGCGACAGCAACTGGTATCCACCGGCGATTTCGGCCACCGAAAACGCCGTGGCGGTGCGGTCGTAAAGCTCGTTCAGCCGGCCGATTAATGTACGCGCTTCCGTCGCGTCCGCCAAGCTAGCCAATTGGGCCAATTTCCTCGCCGCAACGGGTTCCTGGGCAAGCATTAAGACGGCTTCGAGGCGCATCATGCGGGCATCGCGCAAGGCAGCCGCCGCCGGCGCCTTGCGGCGGGTTGCCGGCGCTGGCGCAGACGCCGCCCCGGCGAGCCAGAAACCACCCGGACGCTGGGTCCGCAAAGCCAACGGCTGCGCATAGCGCCACGCGACGCTGTGCAAAGCTTGCGCCACGGAAAGAGGACGATTCGCAAAGCCTGACGATGGCATTTGAAATCGCAGAGTTCGTGCATCGCGAGGGTCAGGGGGGAAACGTCAAGCTACGCCACGCCACCGCCGACGCAAGTGCCGCGCCGTGCGTGCGGCAAAGATTTCGCAGCGCCGAGCGTGGATCACTGCCGGCCGGCTGCGATCCAGGCTTCGACCTCGCGAACGACTTGTTGAATGGCCGCCAAGGGGTCGGCCGTCGTCGACTCGAAATGGCGCGTGGCCAGACCCTGGCGATCGATCGCCATCCGGCAATGGAAGTGATACAGTTCGCCGCCGGCGCCCCAGGTCTCCAGCTTGTAGTACGTCGCACCCCAATCGCGCAATTGCCGTTGCAAAGCCTGAAACGGATCGGCGTCGGCGGCCGACAAACTCACCGGAGGCTGGATCGCGCCGGGCGAATTGCCCTGTGCACGCTGCGCCTGGCCGCCGTGTGGCGGGGGCAAGGCGTCCGCGGTGTGCGACGCCAGGGCCAGCTCACCGGTGGCCGGTTGAGGCGCCGCCGCGATGGTCTCGGGTTTCAGAGTCGAGGGCGGATCAACGGCTGCAGGCGGCTCGAGTTCAATCGGCTCTTCGACCGACGCATCGCTCCAGGCTTTCTTGAATCGCTTGACGAAAGTTTCGGCCTCTTTCTGCCAATCGCAATTCACCAGCGGCCGGAACAGTTTCGAGACGGGCGCCCCGCAGATGGCCAAGGCAGGCAACGCCACCAGGCACAAAAGCATGACCAGCAATCGGAGCATGCCGCTCATGGGGACGCTGCGCATTCTCGTGGGATTGCCCGCCGATCGTCGGTCGGGCACGGTGCCAAGCCGCGAGATGATAAGACCGGCGACAACGACGAAGCAACGCCAGTCGTGCGGGGCCGGATCGCATCTCGACAACTGGACAGAAGGCCTGTCCCAGCAAAGGGTTGCGTAATGCATTCCGCTGCGCTCTTGCTGTCAGCGCCAAAGGCCGCCGGCATGGCCGGGGGTCTATAATCGCCGTTGTGATGAACGCCCGGACGATCTATCTCGACTACAACGCCACGACGCCCTTGGCAGCCGACGTCGCCGAGGCGATGGCCCGTTGCTACGCCGAGGGCTACGTCAACCCGGAAAGCCAGCACGCCCCCGGTCGCCGGGCGCGCGCTGCGCTAGAAGATGCCCGCGAGGGTCTGGCCCAGCTTCTGGGCGCGCAGATCACGGGCCGCGACGCCGACCGCTTGATTTTCACCAGCGGCGGCACCGAGGCGAACAATCTGGCGCTTTTCGGCCTGGCCGGAGCGCCGCCGGCGCGCGTGGTCGTATCGGCGATCGAGCACCCCAGCGTTTCGCGCGCGGCCGACGAATTGGCACGGCGCGGTCACCAAGTCGAACGGCTGCCCGCGGCGCGAACCGGCCTCGTCAAGCTCGAATCGATCGAGCAACTCGCGGCGCCCGATCCGCCCGGCGCGGTTCCGCGTCTGGCCAGCTTGATGCTGGTCAATAACGAGACGGGAGTCGTGCAGCCGGTGGCAGCACTTGTCGACCGGCTCGCATCGCTGGGAACGCTCGTGCACACCGATGCGGTACAGGCCGTCGGCAAGCTGCCGCTCGATTTTCGCGCCTTGGGCGTGGCCGCGATGACCGCCACGGCGCATAAGGTTTCCGGTCCGCGCGGCATCGGCGTGCTGATCGTGCGGGCCGGCGTGCCGCTCGAACCGCAGTTGTTCGGTGGCCAGCAGCAGCTCGGCCTGCGACCGGGCACCGAAGACGTGGCTCTGGCCGTGGGCTTCCATCGGGCGGTCGAATCGGCGGTGCAAAACCTGTCCGTAGAGGTTGCGCGACAAACGCGCTTGCGCGAGGAATTCGAGGCCCGACTGCGGGCCGGGGAACCGGAGCTGGTGATTCACGGCCTCGCGGCGGCGCGGGTGGGGAACACGACGAACGTGTCGTTTCCAGGCCTGGACCGGCAACAGTTGTTGCTCAAACTCGATCTGGTCGGAGTTGCCTGCTCGACCGGTTCGGCGTGTGCCAGCGGGTCGAGCGATCCCTCGCCGACGCTGGTGGCGATGGGCTGTCCCGAGGGGGAAATCGACTCGTCGCTCCGGTTCAGTCTGGGCTGCGCAACGACGAGCGAAGAAATGGTCGAAGCCGCCGCGCGTATCTTGAACGTTTGCCGGCAGTTGCGCAACGAAAAAACTGCGGCAAAAACGCCCGTTGGCGGTCGCTTCAACGGCTGAAATTCGGTATATTCAGCGGTCTGGTTCAGACCCTCGAACGATGCCTGTGGGACGGCCCTTGGCAGGGCTCTGCGGAGCCGCTTGCCGCGGTGTCCGCGGCTGCCCAAACGGGCTCGTCAAGTGAGAGGGCCTCGTCAGCTGAGAATGGACGGACCCTTGGCCATCGCAAACTCCGGCGTGTTTTCGCTGCCGCTGGCCGGCCCTTGGGCCGGTCCGTTCAGGCGCCGCGCCGTGTGGCCGCGCAGCGCCGCCCCGTCGGCGTCTGCTGCTCCTGCAAATGTTGCGACAGGGGTCGCTGCCACGGGGCCTGACGAACCGCTCGACGATTTTGTCGCCGGTCCTGAAAACCACGGGCTGCTGATTGCCCTGCGCGCCGTGTGCGGCAAGCCCTGGTGGAGCGGCGCCTTGGTGCTGCACGGTCCCAGCGGCGTGGGCAAGACGCATCTTGCGTTCGGCGTGTACGCCGCGTTTGCGCAGCAGCACGGTCTCGGCGCGACGGGCGACGAAGCCAGGCCGGTTGGCCGAGCCGGCACGCCGCGTGCCGTCTTGATTCGCGGTGCCGATTTCGCGCGGCAGTACGCCGATGCGGTCGAAACCAATACGACCGCCGCCTGGCGCAAGGATTTGCAATCCGCGGCGCTGTTGGTGCTCGATGACCTCGGACAATTGGCAGGTAAGGTCGAAGCCCAACAGCAGCTCTGCCAGATTCTCGACTATCTTTCGGCCCGCCGCCGGGCCATCGTCATCACGTCGTCCGCATCGCCGGCGAACTCGCGCGAGCTGTCGCCGCGGCTGCGCAGCAGGCTGGGCGGCGGGTTGGTGCTGCCGATCGCGCTGCCCGGGCCGGCCGCCAAGGCAGAACTGGTACGGGAGCTTGCCGAGCGTCGTGCGCTGCGGCTGTCGGCGGCGGCGGTCGAACGGTTGGCAGCCGGTCCCTGGACAACCTGCATGGAACTGCGCGGCGTGCTGATGACGCTCGACTTTGCCAGCAGCGGCATGATCGACGTGACGGCCATCGACAAGCTGCTTGCGGCGCAAGGCGCGAGCCGGCAAGTCAAACTGCCGGAAATCGCGCGGCTGTGCGCCCGGCGTTTCCACCTGACGCTGGCCGATCTGCGCGGCCCGAGCCGGCGCCGCACGACCTGCGCCGCGCGGCAATTGGCCATGCTGTTGGCACGCGAGGAAGGACCCTTCACGATGGCGGCCATCGGCCAATACTTCGGCCGTCGCGATCACACGACCGTGATGCATGCCTGCCGCCAGGCCGCGGCCGCGGTCGAGGCCGACCCAGTGCTCCGCGAAGCCTACGGCGAGCTGCGCACGGCCCTTCAGGCAACGGGAACAGGTCCATGAGCCGACCGAACCTGTTCTTTTACGCGACGTGCAAAAGTGGTCGATCGCTTGTCGCCGGCGCTGTTCGTGGTCCTCGCATGATCGAGTGTCGCACGCAACCACGGCTGTCCGCGACCCATCGATCGACAACCCGGTGGACTTTGCACCAACGTGATATCCCCACCCGATCTGGCGCGCTAAGTGCCTGGTCCTCAACGACTTTTCACAGGCCGACACACGGTTGTCGACACCCGCGGCCGGGCCATTACTACCACTACTCATTCTTATTCAGAACTACAGCAGCAACAGAGCAACCAACGACGAAACCCTTGGCAAGACCCGCAACGAACCCTGTCGACGCCTACGGCATGGCCCACGGTTCAGCGGCATCAGGCGGAAGAGTGAAGCGATGAAAATCACCTGCAGTCGAGAAAAACTGCTGGCCGCATTTCAGTTGGCCAGTCCCGTGGTCCCGAGCCGTAGTCCCAAGCCGATCTTGCAAAACGTCAAGCTCGACGTTCGCGGCGGCAAGGCCGAATTGCTGGCTACCGATCTGGAGGTGGGCATTCGCGTCGACGTGCAGGGCATCGAGGCCGCGGCCGAAGGCAGCGCGATCCTGCCCATCGGGCGGTTCGGCTCGATCTTGCGGGAAAGCAACGACGAGACCCTGCGGCTCGAGACCGACGGCACCGGGACGCTCGTTCGTGGCGAGCGTTTCGAGTTCCGCCTGCCGGCGGAGAATCCCGAAGAGTTTCCGGCCGTGATGGCCTTCAACGAGACCAAGTATCACGAGGTCTCGGCGCGGCTGCTGCGCGAGCTGGTGCGGCGAACGGTGTTTGCCACGGACAACGAAAGCAGCCGCTATGCGTTGGGGGGCGTGCTGCTCGAAATGCTGCCCGGCGAGATCATTGCCGTCGGCACCGACGGGCGGCGCTTGGCGACGATGCGCGGCCCGGCGCAGGCGGTGAACGGTCACGGCAGCGACGAGACGGCCCCAATCATCCCGCAACGCGCCATGTCGCTCGTCGAGCGCTCGGTGCAAGACGGCGACGCCGAAGTCCATCTGGCGGTGAAGCCCAACGGCGTTCTGGTGCGGACGCCGCGGGTCACGATTTTCTCGAGGCTGGTCGAAGGCCGATTTCCCAAGTGGCGCGACGTGTTCCCTGATCGGAACAATCGCCAGAAGATCGACCTGATCGTCGGTCCGTTGCACGCGGCCATTCGCCAGGCGGCGATCGTCGCGGCCGACGATTCGAGCGGCGTCGATTTCACCTTCGGCGGCGGACGGCTGCTGCTCACCGCGCAGGCGGCCGAGACGGGCCAGTCGCGCGTCGAGTTGCCGATCGCCTACGATGGCCCCGAAATCACGATCACGTTGAACCCCAAATTTTTCAGCGATTTTCTCAAGGTCCTCGATCCGGAAAAGTCGTTCGTTTGCGATTTGAAAGACGCCGAAGCGGCGGTTGTGTGCCAGGTCGACGATGGCTACAGCTACCTGTTGATGCCCCTGTCGCGCGACCGTTGAGCGGTTTGACTGGGGAGCATGCCGGCCGAAGCGTGGCGGTCGCGAGGATGAAGTTTGCCCCCCGCCGGCGGCCAGGCGTCGGGCCGCTCTAGACCGACGTCGAGAAACTAAGAGCCGACGCGGAAAGGAAGCCCAAATGTCGAACCGACCGCCGCAAGCGCTAGGCGACGTGCTGGGAGAGTTGTTCGCCCGTCGCGGATACGGCCGAGTGCAGGCGATGACGGCCTACAGCCAGGCCTGGACCGCGGCGGTAGGTGAGCGATTCGGGAAAGCGACGCGCGTGCTGGGCATCCGCCGCGGCACGATCGAGGTGATCGTGGCGAATTCGACCTTGGTGCAGGAATTGGTGTTCCAGAAACAACGCATTCGCGACGAACTCGCCCGACGACTCCCCGACGAACGCATCGTCGACGTGCGGTTCAAGGTGGGTGCCGTGCGCTAACCTCCCACCCCAAGACGGACTGGCGCTGGCTTGCGATGCCGGTCCTGCCGCGACGCGGGGAGCGAACTCCTCGCAAGCAAGATCACTGCCGAAATCCAGTCGAGTCTGAAGAAAGTCATGGCCAAGCAGAATTCCAACCCGCCGTCCGAGCCTACGCCTCCCGATCCGCAGCGGCGCGAAGCGGAGATGCTCGAATACCGCCGGGTCGAGCAGGAGTACAACGCCGAATCGCTCGAGCATTTGAGCGACCTGGAGCACGTCCGCGAACGGCCGAGCATGTACATCGGCGACACGTACAAGCGCGGCCTGCACCACATGGTCTACGAAGTCGTCGACAACTCGATCGACGAAGCGATGGCCGGCCACGCCCAGACGATCACCGTGACGGTCAACCCCGACGGATCGGTGACAGTCGAAGACGACGGCCGCGGCATCCCGGTCGAGGTGCACCCCGACCTGGGTTTTTCGACGCTGCAAGGCGTGATGACGGTGCTCAAGTTCGGCGGCAAGTTTTCGAAGGGGGCCTACCAGACGTCGGGCGGTCTGCACGGCGTCGGCGTGACCGTGGTGAATTTCCTCAGCGAATGGTGCGAGGTCGAAGTCCGCCGCGCCGGTCAGCTCTACCAGCAGGAATACCAGCGCGGTGTGCCGACCGGCGAGGTCCGCCGCGGCGGCGCCACCGACAAGCGCGGCACGAAGACCACCTTCAAGCCGGACCCGCTGATCTTTCCCAACACGAAGTTCGACGAGAACACGCTGCACGATCGGCTGCAGGAGCTGGCCTTCCTGAATCGCGGCGTGAAGATCACGTTCAGCGATCTGCGCTCGGGCACCAGCGAGACGTTCTGCTACGAGCGAGGGCTGTTGGACTTCATCACGTTTCTCAATCGCGCCGCCGAGCCGGTCCATGCCGACGTGATCTACGTCGCGGCCGAATACGACGGCGTCGGCATCGAAGTCGCGCTGCAATACAACACCGAGTACACCGAAAACCTGCACTCCTACGTCAACAACATCCGCACGATGGAAGGCGGCACGCACGTCGTGGGCTTTCGCACCGCGCTGACGCGCTGCCTGAACAACTACGGCAAGAAAGAGAACCTGTTCAAGGACCTGATTCCTTCGGGCGACGATTTCAAGGAAGGGCTCACGGCCGTCATCGCCGTGCGTGTGCCGCACCCGCAGTTCGAGGGCCAGACCAAGACCAAGCTGGGCAACAGCGAGGTCGAGGGGATCGTCAATTCGGCCCTGGGCGACTTCTTGAGCCGCTACCTGGAAGAGAATCCGAAGGTGGCCAAGATCCTCGTGAACAAAGCCATGATCTCGGCCGAGGCCCGCGAGGCGGCCCGCAAGGCCCGGCAGTTGATTCGCGACCGCAAAGGCGCGCTGTCCGGCGGAGGCTTGCCGGGCAAGCTACGCGATTGCACGAGCCGCGAAGTCGAACGCTGCGAACTGTACCTGGTCGAGGGTGATTCGGCCGGCGGCAGCGCCGAGGGCGGCCGGCTGCGCGAGTTCCAGGCGATCCTGCCGCTGCGCGGCAAGATCATCAACGCCTACAAGTCGCGCGACGACAAGGTGCTGTCGAACGAGGAAGTGCGCAGCATGATCGCGGCGATCGGCTCGGGCATCGGCGAAGACGCCGACCTGGCCCGGCGGCGCTACAACAAGGTCGTGATCATGACCGACGCCGACGTCGACGGCTCGCACATCCGCACCCTGTTGCTGACGTTCTTCTACCGGCAGATGTACCAGTTGATTCTGGGCGGCCACGTCTATGTGGCGCAGCCGCCGTTGTTCCGCGTGGTCAACAAGAACCGCGTGTCGTACGTGCAGACCGACGAGGAGATGCGAGCCCAACTGCTCAAGCTGGGCCTGGCCGACGCCGTGTTCGAGCCGGGCGACGGTCGCAATTTGGCCGGCGCCGACATGGAGCGGCTGTGCAGCACGCTCGCGGCGATGGAAGACGCGCTGGTCGCGCTCGAGCGCCGGGGCATCAGCCTGCGGTCGCATGCGCAGCGTCTCGACCCGCAGACGGGCGAGCTGCCCGTGTTCCACGTCTATCACGGCCCGCGCGAGCACTGGTTCACGACGCGCAAGCAGCTCGACGAGTTCGTGGCCCGGCTCGAGCAGGAGAGTGGCAAGCAGATGTCGGTGAGCGACGCGCCGGCCGCCACGAATGGCCACCTCGAAGATGCCGCGTCGAAACTGCACGTGGTCGAGCTGCACGAAGTGCGCACGATCAACAAGCACCTGGCCGAATTGCGGGCGATGCAGTTCGACGTGCAGGCGCTGATTCCGCAGGATCGGACGGGCGTTGAAGAGCCGCGCTATGCCCTGCGGCGCGGCGATTCGAGCAAGGGCTTGGAAGACCTGCGCGGGCTATTGGCGGCGGTGCGCGAATCGGGCGAGCGCGGGCTGCAGATCACGCGGTTCAAGGGGTTGGGCGAAATGAACGCCGAGGAATTGCGCGAGACGACGCTCGACCCGGCCAACCGCGTGTTGTGCCAGGTGCGCATGGAAGACGCCGCCGCGGCCGACGACATGTTCCGCGTGCTGATGGGCGACAAGGTCGAGCCGCGCCGCGAGTTCATCGAAAAGCACGCCCTCGAAGTTCGCAACCTGGACGTGTAGGCTGGAAGTGGGGCCGGAATCGAGCCGTCCACGACGGCGTGAAGTGCTACGCGCAAAGGTTTTGCGCGATTCGATGGCCCGCATGTCGAACCCGCCGAGGACCCAGGTGCCCGAATTGCTCGCCCCGGCGGGGGATTGGGACTGCGTGCGCGCGGCGGTCGAAAATGGGGCCGATGCGGTCTATTTCGGCCTGCAGACGGGGTTCAATGCCCGCGCCCGGGCGGCCAATTTCGCCTTGGCCGACGTGCCGGCGGTGATGCGCTATCTGCGGCGCCGCGGCGTGCGCGGCTACGTCACCCTGAACACGCTGGTCTTTACCGGCGAGCTGGCCGGCTTTGAAGCGACCGTGCGCCAACTGGCCGCCGCCGGCGTCGATGCGGTGCTCGTGCAGGACCTGGGCGCCGTACGCCTGGTCCGGGCCGTATGCCCCGACATGGCCGTGCACGCTTCGACGCAGATGACTATGACCAGCGCCGAGACGCTCGCGATGGCCGAGGCGCTGGGCGTCGAGCGAGTCGTGTTGGCGCGCGAGCTGTCGATTGCGGAGGTCGAGCAGATTCGTGGGCAGACGGCGCTGCCCCTGGAGGTGTTCGTCCACGGCGCGCTGTGCGTGGCCTACTCGGGCCAATGCCTGACGAGCGAATCGCTCGGCGGGCGCAGCGCCAACCGCGGTCAATGCGCGCAGGCCTGCCGCTTGCCGTACGAGCTGGTGTGCGACGGTCGCGACGTCGAGCTGGGCGCGCAGCGCTACCTGTTGAGCCCCCAGGACCTGGCGGCATATGCCCTGGTGCCCGAGCTGCTGGCGGCGGGCGTCTCGTCGCTGAAGATCGAAGGCCGGTTGAAGACGCCCGAGTATGTGGCCAACATCACCCGGCACTATCGCCGGGCCATCGATCTGGCCGCCGCGGGCCAGCCGCTGGAGTTCAGTCCCGCGGAAGTCGAAGAGATGGAGCTGTCGTTTTCGCGAGGCTTTTCGCCGGGCTGGCTCGAAGGTTGCGATCACAAGCGGCTCGTGCCTGCGACTTCGAGTGCCAAGCGCGGTGTGCTGTTGGGCACCGTCCAAGATGTGCGCCGCGGACGGGTGGTCGTTGAGCTGCGCACGCACGTCAAACCGGGCGACGGCGTGGTGTTCGACGGCGACCGCGTCGCCGGCGAAGAAATGGGCGGCCGCGTGTATGAGGTCTTTCGCGATGGCCAACGCGAGCAGGACCCGGTCGATCGCGGCATCGTCGAGCTGGGGTTCGCGTATGGCAGCCTCGATTTCGCGCGTCTGCTGCCCGGCACCCGGTTGTGGAAGACCGACGATCCCGAGTTGACCAGCCGGCTGCGGCAGTCGTTCAGCGGTACGCGACCGCTACGGCGCGTGCCGCTCGACGTGACGGTCGAGGCGGGCGTCGGGCGAGTGCTCGTCGTCACGGCCCGCGCCGCAAGCGGGGCGCAGGCCCACGTGACTTCGGAAGCGCCCTTGGCTGACGCGATCAAGCATCCGCTCGACGCCGAGGTGTTGCGCGCGCAGCTGGGACGGCTCGGCGAGACGACCTACGAGCTGCGCTCGCTCGAGGTCCGGATCGACGGCCGGCCGATGGCGCCGCTGTCGGTGTTGGGTAAGCTCCGGCATGCGATGGTCGAGCAGCTCGACCGCTCGCTCGACGATCCTCCTGCGCGGCGCATCGCGCCGCCCGGCGTGCTGGAACAATTGCGCAGCGAACTGCCCGCCACGTGCGTGTCGGCCATCGGCGACGCGCCCACGCTGCAGGTGCTTTGTCGGTCGTTGCGGCAGCTCGAGGGCGTGCTGGCCGCCGGCCAGCGCGACGTCGAGGTCGACTTCGCCGACATTCGCCAGTATCGCGACGCCGTGGCCGCGGCCCGAGCCGTCGGGGCGCAGATCGGCCTGGCGACGCCCCGGATCCAAAAACCCGGCGAGGCAGGCATCTTCCGCGTGCTCGCGCGGCACGAGGCCGATTTTCTCTTGGTCCGCAATCTGGCGGGCCTGGCCTATTTCGCCGCGGAGCGCATCGCTTGTGTTGCCGATTTCTCGCTGAACGTGGCCAACGAACTGACGGCGGCCACGTTGATCGAGCGCGGCGCGAGCCGGGTCACGATGTCGTACGATTTGAACCGCGACCAGGCGCTCGACCTGCTTGCCGCGGCGCCGGGGGCCTGGTTCGAGGTGGTCGTCCATCAGCACATGCCGATGTTCCACATGGAACATTGCGTGTTTTGTGCCTTGCTTTCGCCGGGCACCAACGCGACGAACTGCGGCCGCCCCTGCGATCGCCACGAAGTCCGGCTGCGCGATCGGGTGGGCAGCGAACACCCGCTCTTGGCCGACGTCGGCTGCCGCAACACGCTGTTCAATGCCGTGCCGCAAAGCGCGGCCGAGATCTTGCCGGCCCTGCTCGAACGCGGCGTGCGCCAGTTGCGGATCGAGCTGGTGCACGACGAAACGCCGCAGCGTTTGGCCGACATCATCGAACTCTACCGCGAGCTGCTGGCGGGCCGGCGAACGGGTCGCGAAGTCTGGCAACAATTGCAGGCCAGCAATCGTCTCGGCGTGACCCGCGGGACGCTCGAAGAGCGCCGCAACCCGTTGGCCCTTTTGTGACGACCACACCGCTGATCCTCGTGCTCGGCACGACCAACGCCGGTAAGTTCCGTGAGTTTGCGGAGCTGCTCGGCGAATTGCCCTGCGAGTTGCGTTCGCTGGCCGGGTTCGACGCCGCGCGCGAGCCCGATGAGTCCGGCGCGTCGCTGGCCGAGAATGCCCGCATCAAGGCCGTGGCCTATGCCCGGGCCACGGGCTGCTGGACGCTGGCCGACGACACCGGCCTGTTCGTCGACGCGTTGCGGGGTGAGCCCGGGCTGCACACGGCGCGTTACGCCGGCACGGCGGCCGATGCGCGGGCCAACCGCGCCAAGTTGCTCGCTGCGCTCGACGGGATACCGCTTGCGCGCCGCATGGCGCGATTCGAATGTGCGCTGGCCCTGGCCGACGCGCGCGGCGCGATCCGGGCCGAGACCACGGGGATTTGCCGCGGACGCATCGGCGTGGCCGAAAGCGGCGGCAGTGGCTTCGGCTATGACCCCTTGTTCGAGTTGCCCGAGTATCACCTGACGTTTGCCGAACTAGGCGCGGCGGCGAAGAACCGGCTGAGCCACCGCGGCCGGGCGATCGAGGCCCTGCGCCCCTGGCTGGTGCAGGTGGCGAAAGTGCCGAGCATGGAGAGCACGTAGCCAGCGATCGGCGTGAATACTGCTCCGCGATGTGCTGCCGGCGCCGCGCACTTACGGCGCGGGCGTGACCGGCGCGTCGGCCGCCGCGGCTTCGAGCTCCATGGCCCGCAGCAATCGCAGCGGGTGATCGGTCTGAATCTGATCGATGCCCCAACGAATCGCCTCGCGCAGCTGTTCGACTGTCGTGTCGTCTTTGGCATCGGCAAAGACTTGCACGCCCAGGCCATGGGCCGTGGCGATCAACTCGGCCGAGACATCCTCCCAGCGGGCATCGACGGCCGTGGGCCGCAGTTTCTCGGCGAGCTTGGGTAGGTCGGCGGCCCGGCCCAGGGGCGCCAGCAGCCGCAGCCGCGGCTCCAAGCGGCGCACACGGTCGAGGTAGCCGGGGCCCTGGTAAACGATCGTGCGCTCGGCGAGGCCATGGCGCTGGACGGCCTCGACGAGCCGCTCGGGCGCGATGGCCTTCGCATCGAAATAGATCTGCAGTCCTGGCGGCACGGCCGCGAGGAACTTGTCGAGTTCGGGCACGTGCACGCCGCGAAATGGCGCGCCGAACCAACTGCCCGCGTCGAGCTGCTGGATCGCTTCGCCGGTCAGTTCGCGAATGGCGCCGTGACCGTTCGTGGTGCGGTCGCAACGCCCGTCGTGCATCAGGAACAGGCGGCCATCGGCCGAGGTGTGCACGTCGATCTCAACATAATCCGCGCCGAGGGCGGCCGCCTCCTCGAGCGCCGGCAGCGTGTTCTCCGGCGCATATCGGGACGCCCCGCGGTGACACGTCATCTGCACCGGGCGTCGCGGCAACCTGGCCAGGGTCTGCCGGGCGACGATCCGCTCGGGCAAATCGGTCTGTAGAAAATCGACGCCGGCGACCGTCATGCGGTCCCAGGTTTCCGGCCGATCGTCTGCGCCCAGCACCTTGGCCTGCACGTAGACCTTCAGCGCGTGAAACGCGGCGACCACGTCGGCCGTGACGTCGTCGGCATCGATCTCGACGATCGCCGGCGAAACGCGTTCGACGAGCCGCGCCGGCGGCGTGCCGGGCCGCCATTTGACCATCACGGCCACGCGACCTTGCGAGCGCTCGGTCACCTGCGCCGCGAGCGCCGCGTCGCCGTAGACGACCACTTGCGCAGGCATCGCCGCGGCGTCGATCTCCTCGACCAGCCGCGCCGGGTCGACCGTCTTGCAGTCGAGATAGAGATTGACCCGTTGATGTGCGAGCTGCAGACACTCGGCGAGCGTCAACAACCGCGTTCCCGAGTATTGCGGTGCGAACCAGGCGCCCGCGTCGAGCTGCTTGAGCTCGGCGAGGGTCCGATCGGCCAGGGCCCCCTGACCATTGGTCTTGCCGTCGAGCGTGCCGTCGTGAAACAGCACGTGCTGCCCGTCGCGCGAGAGCCGCACGTCGACCTCGACCCATTCGAGGCCATCGGCGATGGCCAGCTCGATCGCGGGGGCCGTGTTCTCGGGAGCCTGGCGGGCGAGGCCCCGGTGAATCATCACTTGGACGTCCCGCGCGGGCACGACCGGCTGGAAAAAGGGCCAGAGCGACGGCTCGGCCGCCGGGGCCGAGAGCGCGTAGCCGAGCACCCCGTAGACACACCAGGCGGCCGACCAGAACCTGCGCAGATTCATCGAATTCTCTCGATTGACCTTCGATCAGCGATTTGTCGGCGGCTGTCGACCAGAAAGCTCTCGAGCCGGCCGGACGTCGGCAGAAACAGGACCAGCAGCAATAAGACCAACAGCACGGCCGCGGCGAGATTGACCAGCGATCCGGACATGAAAATGACTACGGCATTGGCGAGCGCAGCCCCCTCGAGCAACGCGGCACCGACGATGGTGACCGATTGATAGACCTGTAGCAGTTGGGGTTCGCTGGCAGACTTGTCGAGCGCCTTCAATCCCGCGGCATGCACGATGCGGGGCACCACCAAGGAATTCACCACGGCCAGCGCCCCGAAACCGAGCATAATCATGCCGAACAGATCGAGATCGGACGAAAACTGCTGCTGCTGCCCGAGCCAGACAGCCACGCACATGATGATGAACAACAGCGACCCGGCCGACAGCGCGCCAACGATGATGCTCAACGTCCGTAAACATTGCTCGCGGCTCAGCGGTTCGGCATTCATCACACAGCTCCCCCGGGGGTCTGGGCAAGGCGCCGCCAGCGTCCCTCGCCAAACGGCCCCAGCATACCGGGCAGCGAGTACCCGGCGAAACGCCCGCGTCTGGCTGGGCCATGCCAGCAAAAACTTGCCGCTTGAGGGCCGCTGATACAATACAGCCGTGATGAAGCCCGACGTCTTTCACCCGCTGGTTGCCGACTGGTTCACCGAGCGATTTGGCCAGCCCACCGAGCCGCAGCGCCACGGCTGGCCCAGTATCGCGGCGGGCCGCAATACGCTCATCGCGGCTCCCACCGGCAGCGGTAAGACGCTGGCCGCGTTTCTGTTTTGCATCGATCGGCTCGTGCGTCAGGGCCTCGAGGGACGGCTTCCCGACACGACGCAGGTGCTGTACGTCTCGCCGCTCAAGGCGCTGAGCAACGACATCCGTCGCAACCTCGAGGTGCCGCTGCAAGAGATCGGTGCCCGAGCCGCCGCGACGGGTTGGGCCTTGCCCGAGCTGCGGGCCGCCGTGCGGACGGGCGACACCCCCGCCAGCCAGCGACAACAACTCGTGCGCAAGCCGCCGCACATTCTGGTGACTACGCCCGAGTCGTTCTACCTGATGCTGACGGCAGCCAAGAGCCGTGAGACGCTGCGCGGCGTGAGCACGGTGATCGTCGACGAGATTCACGCGCTGGCCCGGGACAAGCGCGGCTCGCACCTGGCGTTGTCCCTCGAACGGCTGAGCGCGTTGTGCGAGCGGCCGCCCGTGCGGATCGGCATTTCGGCCACGCAGAAGCCGCTCGACGAGATTGCCAATTTTCTGGTGGGCTGCGATCTGGCGGGCCAGCCGCGCGGCTGCGAGGTGATCGACGTCGGTCACCTGCGCGACCTGGACCTGGGGCTCGAGGTACCGCCGAGCGAATTGTCGGCCGTCTGCTCGAACGAGCAGTGGCGCGAAGTCTACGAAGGCCTGTGCAATTTGATCCGCGCCCATCGCAGCACGCTGGTGTTCGTCAACACGCGGCGGATGGCCGAACGCGTGACGCACATGCTGGGCCAGTTGCTGGGGCCCGAGCACATCGCCAGCCACCACGGCAGCTTGAGCCGAGAAATTCGGCTGTCGGCCGAACAGCGGTTGAAGTCGGGCGAGCTGCGGGCCATCGTGGCGACGGCCTCGCTCGAGCTGGGTATCGACATCGGCTATATCGACCTGGTGTGCCAGATCGGCTCTCCGCGATCGATTGCGACCTGGCTCCAGCGCGTCGGGCGCGCGGGCCACTCGCTCCGGGCCGTGCCCAAGGGACGATTGTTCCCGTTGACGCGCGATGATCTGCTCGAAGGGCTCGCGCTGATTCGCGCCGTGCGGCGCGGGACGCTCGACCGGATCGAGATTCCGCGCCAGCCGCTCGATATTCTCGCGCAGCAGATCGTGGCGGCGGTGGCGGCCGACGAATGGCGCGAGGACGAGTTGTACGACGTCTGCCGGCAGGCGTGGCCCTATCGCAATCTGTCGCGCTCCGAATTCGGCGAGATGGTCGGCTTGCTGAGTGAGGGTATCGGTGCGCGGCGCCGCAGCGGGGCGCATTTGCATCGCGACCAGATGAACGGGCGCCTGCGGGCCCGCCGTGGCGCGCGGCTGGCGGCCATCACCTCGGGTGGTGCGATCCCCGACACGGCCGATTTTCGCGTGCTGACCGCCGACGAGCGGGTGTTCATTGGTACGGTCAACGAAGACTTCGCCATCGAAAGCCTGGCGGGCGACGTGTTCCTGCTGGGCAACACCTCGTGGCGGATTCGCGCGGTCCGCGGCGGCGAGGTCCTGGTCGACGACGCCGAAGGCGCGCCGGCCACGATCCCGTTCTGGCTGGGTGAGGCACCGGGGCGGACGTTTGAGCTGTCGGGCGAGGTGTCCGACCTGCGCCGCGAATTGGCCGAGGTGCTGCGCCACGTCGTGACGGAAGACGGCCAGCCACAGCCGGCGCTCGATGAACACATCGCCGCGGCCGCAGCCTGGTTGCAGCGCGAGTGCAACGCCGGCGATTGGGCCGCCAGGCAAACGGCCACCTATGCCGCGGCGCAGATGGCGGCCGTCGGCGTGCTGCCCACGCAGGCAGAAGTCGTCTTCGAACGCTTCTTCGACGAATCGGGCGGGATGCAAATGGTCATCCACGCGCCGTTCGGCGGGCGCATCAATCGCGCCTGGGGCCTGGCGATGCGCAAGCGGTTCTGCCGCTCGTTCAATTTCGAGCTGCAGGCCAGCGCCGACGACAACGGCATCGTGCTGTCGCTGGGCCCGCAGCACAGCTTCCCGTTGTCGGCCATGTTCGGCATGCTCAACACGACCAACGCCGAACCGTTGCTCAAACAGGCCCTGCTGGCGGCACCGATGTTTCAGGTCCGCTGGCGGTGGAACGTCAGCCGGGCGCTGGTGCTGCTGCGCAACCAGGGTGGCAAAAAGGTGCCGCCCCAACTGCAGCGGATGCGGGCCGACGACCTGCTCAGCGGAGTCTTTCCACAGAGCACGGCCTGCCTGGAGCACATCGTCGGCGATATCGAGATTCCCGATCACCCGTTGGTCTACCAGACCGTTTACGATTGCCTGCACGAGGCGATGGACCTGCCGCGCTGGTTAGACCTGCTCGGGGCGGTCGAGCGCAGCGCGATTCGCTTCACGGCCCGCGACACACGCGAGCCGTCGCCGTTCGCGTATGAAATCCTCAACGCGAACCCCTATTCGTTCCTCGACGACGCCCCGCTCGAGGAGCGCCGGGCCCGGGCCGTGGCGACGCGCCGCAGCCTGCTGCCGGAAGACGTGCGCGACCTGGCGCGGCTCGATCCCGAGGCGATCGCTCAGGTGAGCCAGGAAGCCTGGCCGCTGGTGCGCTCGGCAGACGAGCTGCACGACGTGTTGTTGTCGGCCGATATCCTGCCCGAGGAGCAGGGCACCCCCTGGCGGCCCTGGCTCGACGAGCTGCGGGCCGAGCGCCGCGCGACGCGGCTGCAATTGCCCGCCGGCAAGAACATGTGGTGCGCTGCCGAACGGCTGACGTCGGCGCGGGCCGTGTATACCGATGCCGCACTCGATCCGCCGCTGGAGCTGCCCGAGGCACTGCGGCAGCCGGTCGAATCGACGGCCGCGCATCTGGGATTGGTGCGCGGGTACCTGTCGATTCACGGCCCGACGACAGCCGCGCAAATTGCCGACGAGCTGGCGCTGCGCCCCACGGCGGTCGAAGCTGCGCTCGAGTCGCTCGAGGGCGAAGGGATCGCGATGCGCGGGCAGATGACGCCGCGCGCCGCGCGCCGCGCGACAGCGAATGGGGTCAACGCGAGTGCCGATCCGCCGGTCGAATGGTGCGAACGCCGGTTGCTGGCGCGGATTCATCGGCTGACCTTGGCCGGAGCGCGCAGCCGAGTGCGGCCGGTGGCGCCGGAGGTCTACATCGAATTCTTGGCGCGCTGGCAGCACGTCGCCCCGGGCCACCAGTTGTTCGGTCGGCGCGCGGTGAACGACGTCGTCGCCCGGTTGGCCGGGTGCGAACTGCCGGCCGGGGCCTGGGAAGAAGAAGTCCTGGCCGCGCGCATCGAGCCCTACGACAGCAACTGGCTCGACGAGGTGTCGCTATTCGGCGAGGTGGTCTGGGGACGCTTGTCGCCGCCGCCTCCCGGCGCCGGCGTCGCGCGGACCACGCTGGCTCTCAACCGCGCCGTGCCGCTGTCGCTGGCGCCGCGCGAAGACCTGCCTTGGCTGGTGGCCCTCGATCGCGATCGCGTGCGCCGGCCGCTCTCCGGCTATGCACAGCAGGTGCTCGAAGTGCTGTCGGCCGGCGGAGCGATGTTCTTTCACGACCTGTTGCGCGCGACGAGCATGTTGCCGGCGCACTTGGAAATGGCGCTCAGCGAATTGGCCGCGACCGGATGGGCCACGGCCGATGGGTTCGCCACGATTCGTCCGCTCGTGGCGCCCGACCGGCATCGCGAAGCCGACGCTCGGCGCCGGAGGGCCCGGCGACGACGCGTCTCAGCGGCCGGCGCCTGGCGCGGCGGGCGGTGGTCGTTGTATCCGGGCCCGCTCGCGCAGGTCAGCCCGGGCGATCGCATCGAACGCTGGGCACGGCTGCTCCTGAAGCGCTATGGCGTGGTGTTTCGCGACGTGCTCGCACGCGAAGATCTCGCGCCCGCCTGGCGCGACCTGGCGATGGTCTATCGACGCCTGGAGGCGCGCGGCGAGGTTCACGGCGGACGCTTCGTGGGCCAGGTGGCCGGCGAGCAATATGCCGAATCGGCCGCCGTCGAGCTGCTGCGCAAGACGCGCGATGAAATGGCCGCCGGCGGCTGGTGGGTCATCTGCGCGGCCGACCCGGTGAATCTTTTCGGTATCGTCACCGACGGCGGACGAATCGCCAGCAAGCGCACCACGTTGCTCGCGGTGCGGCAAGGCGCGCTCGTCGCGACCCGGCAGGGCGGACAGGTCGAGTTCCATGCCGAACTGCCGACGGAAACCGCCGCCGAAATCGCCCGGGCCTTACGCTTGGGCGGTTTGGTCCGGGCCCGGGAGCGCAAACGCACCAGCGGCGCGCTGGCCTCGATCGCCGCGGCGGCGCAGACCGCCTAGCACACTGTGCCAGCCGAGGGCTCGACATTGGGCAGCACCTCTCGGCGCCGTTACTCGTCGAGCTCTTCGACGTCGTTGTAGATGTCGTTGGAGTGCTTCGCGGCACTATACGGGGCGATCATCCCCGAGCTGACGAATTCGCTGCGGAGCGAGGCCCCGGTGCCGCTGCCATTGTGGCTGACCGCGCCGGGCGAGAACGGGTGGAAGGAAAAGATGCCGTCCGATCCGCGGATCCGCCCGTACCAGTCGCGCCCGGCATCGAACCGGCGCACGCTCTGGTTGGTCGTTTCGTGGCAGCGCAGGCACGAGACACGGTCGACGTCGATGAAGCCGGCGTCGTAGCGCGCCGGAACGACGTGGAACGCGGCGTCCGTGGTCGGCGCGATGCAGCGGGTGCCGTTGGACGAGTCGCGCCAGGTGGCGCCCAGCGCCGAACGGAACACGGTCGTCGTCAGCAGTTGGGCCACGAGCACGTCGTCGTCGATGGCCGGCAGCGTATCGACTCCCATCGACTGCGAGAACACGCTGCCGTTGGGATGGGCGTCGGCCAATTGCTGGGCCGGCAGTTCGACGTTGCCGGTCAGGTGGGTGCACAGCTTGGCTAGCTGCGGCCGCGATTGCCAGTCAGGTCGCAGCTCGCCGATCCGCGCCGCGAGATCGGCGGCCGTCGGGAACGGACGGTAGGCATTGACCGACCACTCACCCCGTTCGCGGCGGCGGATGCGCAGCTCGAACGTGTAGTCGTTGTGGTCGGGGCCGCGCATGAACAGGACTTCGCCGACGATGGCCCCCACCGGAAACGTCCAACCATAGCCCATGGCGCCGTCGTCGCCCGCCTTGCGGTAATAGAGGATCGGCAGCAGCCGGCCCTCGGCGTCGCGCGGCAGATGCACGAAGCGGAACGACGACACGCTGGCGGCGCGATGCGTGCCGGCCGGACGGCCCCATGGGAATTCGATGTTGCCATTGCCGTGCGGTTCGCTGTGGTTGGCCGAGATGTTGTAATTCACCGAGTGCACGCCCGGCATCAACCCGTCCCAAAACTGGTACGCCGGTGGAATTTCCGCGTCGGTGTAGAGCAGCAGGTCGGGGCCGGCCAGCACCGCGGCCAATTGCGGGTCGTCAACCTTGGGCAGCAGCCGACGGTAGAGCGCGTCGCGCTCGGCCGACATCAATTGCGGCATCGGTGGCAAGGTAGCCACCGGCGGCGCGGGCGCGGCAGCGGCCACGGGAGTGGCCGGGGTTGCACTACCACTGGCCACCAGCGACAACAACACGAGGAGCGTCAGGTCCATAGTCGATCTTCTCCGCCTGGCTGGTTTAAGGCTCGGCACGGGGCGCGCTTGGGTGCGCGGCCGCTAGGGCGCCCGAACGAACCAGGTCGCACCGTGCGGGAACCCAGATCGCGCCGAGCGGGGACTCAGCACCGACTCCTCGTGCTCAAGGCAACTCGGAATCGGCAGCAGCAGGTTGTTTCAAGAACTCGCGGCATTCACGCTCGCCCGGATACCAACCGCATGCCGCAAACAACCTCGGGCGAGGTGGCATATGTAGAACGACGATACTGGCTCGAGGCTTCATTGCAACGGCTGGAGGGCCTCGAAACGCGGTAAATATCGGGAAAATGGCCAGACCAATCGCGCAAGCAGTTGTGGTTTTTTGAGTTAGCAGGGCGCGCTTCGGACCCCCCCGCGTGAAAAATCTTGTACTCCGAACGTGAGTTTCTTGGAGCCAGGCGAGTTTCTGGGAGCAGGGCGATGTCTGAACCGCGTGAAACGCTGGGCGAGGGCAACTGGTTGCGACTGGTACGCACCGGGCGCTGGGAGTTTGTCGAGCGCCGGCGCACCAGTGGCGTGGTGGTCATCGTGCCGCGCACCGCGGACGGCGAGGTGCTGTTCGTCGAACAATTTCGCCCGGCGATTGGCTGCACCTCAATCGAACTGCCCGCGGGTCTGGCCGGCGACAGCGACGACACGACGCACGAATCACTCGAGGCTGCCGCGCGGCGCGAGCTGCTGGAAGAGACGGGCTACGCGGCCGAGCGCATGACGCACCTGGCCGACGCGCCGAGTTCATCCGGATTGACCAACGAGATCATCTCGTACTATCGCGCGGAAGGCCTGCGCCGGCTCGGTGCCGGTGGCGGCGATGCACACGAGCAAATCACGCTCCACGCGATTCCCTTGGCCGATTGCCACCGCTGGCTCGACGAGCATTCCCGCGCCGGCCGGCTGGTCGCGACGATGGCATACGCGGGGCTCTATTTTCTGCTGCGTCCGGCGTGAGTCTGCATCGTCCGCCGGCCGCCGCCCTGCGACGGAATGCGGCGGGTTGACCCCGTGCGGGGGAGAGGGTGAGAATGCGCTTACGCGACGCACTTCCGCACGGCTCGCCGCGGGCCAGGCTCGGTAAACATCGGCCCTTCACGAACGGAGAGCAGCCATGGATCGCCAGGACATCGCTCGACAGGCCATGATCGAGTATTCGATGCTCAACAGCATCACCGGTACCTTGCGCGCCATCATCGATTGGGAGCCGCGGGGTCCACACGGCACGCGCAAGCTGTCCAGCCTGGGGTTTGTCGCGCAGTCGCTCGAGCGCCATCTGTCGCGGCTGATGGCCATCGAGGAGCAAGACGGCTATATGCGGATCGCCCTCAGCTCGGCACCGCAATTTGCCACGCAAATCGACAAGCTGCGCGCGGAACACGACGAGTTCCGGGTGACTTTGCGCGAGATCGTCCACCGGCTGGAAAACATGAAGCCGGGCGATCAGCAACCCTTGGCCGAGGTTTGCGATTCGCTGGGGCAACTCCTGCAGCGCATCGACGAGCACAGCCAGCACGAGACGGACATCATGCAAGAGGCGTTCTTGCGCGACGTCGGCAGTGCTGATTAGACCTCGAGGGGGCCGACTGGCCCTCGGCAGGCCACGGCCCACGGGCGCGTTGGGGAACGCGCACCGCGTCGATTACAGCTCGGCGGGCTCGGCGTGTTCCGAGCGGCCGGCGTTGCGTTCGAGCTGGAGGGTGATCACGGCGATCAGCCGCGCGCGATCGATCGGTTTGGTTGTGTAGTCGTCGCAGCCGGCCTCGAGGCATTTTTCGCGATCGCCTGCCATCGCGTGCGCCGTCAAGGCGATGATCGGCGCCGGGAATTGCCGCTGGCGCAATTGCTCGGCGACTTCGTAGCCGCTGAGCAGCGGCATTTGCATGTCGGTCAGCACCAGGTCGAAGCAGTGGCCGGATTGCCAGGCGGCCAACGCCGCATCTACGGCGGCCTGGCCGTTGTCGACGATCGTCACATCGGCGCCGGCCCGGCGCAGGACGTGGGAAATCAGCCGTTGGTTGTCGGGCCCATCTTCGGCCAGCAGCAGCCTTACTCCATCGAGTTGGCCGGGTTTGGCCGGCGCGGCGGCAAGGGCTCGCGAGCGGTCGATCGCCGGTAGCTGCTCGAGCCAGGGCTCGCCGGTGAGCGGCCCCGTCGGGATCGTCACCGTGAACGTGCTGCCTTCGCCGGGCCAACTGGTGACCGAGATGTCGCCGCCCATCAGGCGGGCATAGCTGCGGCTGATCGACAGGCCCAGGCCCGTACCGCCGTAGCGCCGCGTCGTCGAAGTGTCGGCCTGGGTAAACGGCTTGAACAGCTTCGCGATCTGCTCGCGGTTCATGCCGATGCCCGTGTCGCGGACGTGGATCACCAGTTGCGGGTTCGCGCTTTCCCGATCGGCGCAGGTCAACACGACGGCCACCTCGCCGGCGGGAGTGAATTTGATCGCGTTGCCGACCAGGTTGATGAGGATCTGCCGTAGCCGCGTCGGGTCGGCCTGGATCGTCTCGGGCACCGGGCCTTCGAGTGCGAGCCGCAATTTGATCTGCCGCTCCTTACTGCGCACTTCCATCGTGCTCACGACGTCTCGGGCAATGGTCACGGGCTGGCAGGCGATCCGTTCGACGATCATCTGGCCGGCCTCGATCTTCGACAAATCGAGCACGTCGTTGATCAAGGACAACAGGTATTCGCCATTCCGGCGAATCGTGGCGCCGACTTCATGGCGCCGCCCTTCGTGGAGGTAGACGTCGGGGTCGTCGAGCAACAGGTCGACAAATCCCAGGATGGCCGTCATCGGCGTGCGGATTTCATGGCTCATGTTGGCCAGGAAATCGCGCTTCGCGCGGTTGGCCTGGCAGGCGGCGTCGGTTGCCGCCCGCAGGTCGCGCTCACTACGTTCTAGGCCGAGGAGCATTTCGTTGGCAGCCAGGGCCAGTTCGGACAGTTCATCGTTGCCACCGACTTCGATGGGCTGGATGGAATTCCGCTGCGCGCCAACTTCTTTCAGTTCGCGGGACAGTCGAAACAATCGCGACAGCACCAGGCCGTCGAGCGACTGCCAGAGTAGTGCACCAAACACCAGGCTGGCGGCGCCGAGGCAGATCAGCAGCGCACGCAGGCTGGACCGGGCCTGGGCAGCAATCGGGCGAGGTAGCTCGAGCTCGCCGATGAGCGCGGGACTCCCTTGCAGGTCTCGCAGCAAGAAATCGACCCGCGCCTTGTGCGAATCGGCTAGCCGCACGAGCGGCTCCGAGACCTCGTCGAGTCGGCCGCAAAGCTGATCGAGCGGCGAACCAGGCACCCGCCGGTCGACGCGCACCACGCGAAAGCCGACCCGTTCGATCTCGGCAATCCGCTCGATCAGTAACTGGTCGAGCCAGATGCCCATCACCACGGTGCCGCGCACCTCGCCGTTGCCCGTGCTGGGCAGCACGGCATGCGAGGCGACCAGCAGGGGGCCCTTGTCGAGCATGAGCACCCCTGCCCGCGGCTGCTTATCGTCCGGGCGGATCAACAGTCGATCGGCTTTCCAATTTCGCGAGGCGAGGTCGTGCGGCACGATGCGGCTTTCGCCCGTGTGGCGGTCGACCGAGCCTTGAAAGGTCACCTGGCCGTCGTTGCGGAGCACGGCCAGGTAATCGACCCGCAGCGTGCGGAGCTGCTCATCCGAGCAGTTGGCGATGACGAAAGCCAGATTGCCGTCGAGGACGAAGCGATAGGTCTCGTCCGAGATGCCCCATTCGCCGGCCTTGGCCCGCAGACAGTTGGACGTCTCGACGACCTGATCGCGAACGCGCCGGGCGTCGTCCTGCATGCCCCGATATTCAACCTGGTGCAGGCCATACCAAAGGATCACGCCCGACACGGCGAACAGCAGCACAAACAGGGCCGCGACACCCAGTCCGGTGACGGTCAGAATCTTGGTTTGCAGTCGCATGGGCTAAGCCAGGACGTAGTCAAATCAGGGTGCAAATCTCGATCACCGCCGGGCTTGCTCGTTACGCTGGCAAGGCGGAACTCCGCCAAATTTAGGTTGCAGTCTGCTGGCTGGCGGCAAGCGTGTCGCACTTTTTTGGGGGGGAATACCACCACCACGCCGGGAATGACTGGAGATGGTCGCCGACTTTGCCGATTAAAGGGGCCACGCAGTCCATGCGCCCTAAAAGGGTGCGCGCGCTGCTTGCGTCGCTGCTGCAGGGGGGGAACCCGCAGTTCGGCGAGTGCCCGTGGATCAGGTTCGAGTCCGGTCAAATCGGTTGCCGGCGCGCCACTTCTGGTGGGCGTGCTGCTTTGCGCTGGGGTTGGCCTCCGCGACAGCGGCTGCGCAAGCCCCCGTCGGCTTTCAGTCCTATCCGCTGCGTTCGGCGCGGGCGGAAGACGTCAAGCCGTTGCTGGCGCCGCTGCTGCCCGGCCTGGGCGCCATCGCGCAACTCGTCGTCGATGCCGAACACAATCAACTGCTCGTCTCCGGTCCGCCGGAGGTCCACGAGATCACGCGGCAGCTCTTGGTGCAGCTCGACCGGCCGGCGGTAGGCTCGGGCCGTGCTGCGATGGCCGCCGCGCCGCGCACTGAGGCGCGCGTCGCGCAGCCGGTCGCCGGCGGCGCCCCGCGATTCGTACAACTGCGCTATGCCAGCGTGCCACAGATCGACACGCGGCTGCAGCAGATGCTGGCGCGCAAGCTCGCGCCGGCAGACGCCGTGCTGATTGGCCTGCCTGGCTATTGGGTCACCACGCGCGGCGGCGTGCAGGTCGGCATCGCGCTGAATGCGGCGCACGACCAGGTCGCCGTCGTGGGTCCCGAGCCGATGTTGAGCCAGGTGGTGCGGCTGATCGAAGTGCTCGACAGTCCGCCCGAGGAACCGGGCGAATCGGTGCGGCTCTACCCGCTCGACAAGGCCGACCTGGGTAAGGTCCGCCGCGCGGTCGATGCCTATCGCGGCGATGCCCAGGCCGATGCGCCCGGCGCGCGAGACGGCGCCACCTGGCCGGCCCCGGGCAAGGGCGCCGTGCAGCCGGCCGCCTGGAACGGTCGCCCCGTGGGGCGCGGACCCTTCCGGTTTGCGCACATGCTGCTGCAGCAAGTGCCCAACGAGGAACAGCCACACGAACCGGCCGCCGACGCGGCGCGCGATTTTTCGGGCGACGTCGAGGTCGAGGTACTGCCCGATCTGGACGTGATCATTCTGCGCGGCGATCAGCGCGAGGTGAACGAGATTCTGCGGATCATCGACGAGATCGAACGGCTGAGCGCCTTGGAACAGCCGCAGGTCGAAGTCGTCGTGCTCGAGCACGCTCCCAGCGAACAGGTCGGCAAGCTGTTGACGCAATTGCTGCCCACGCTGATCACGAGCCGGCAAGGGCAGGTCAGCGCGACCGCGCTGCTCAAGCCCAATGCGATCTTGCTGATCGGCCGCGGCGAGGCGTTGCAGGTCGTGCGCGACATCGTGGCCAAGCTCGATCAGCCGGTCGACCCGCAGGCCGTGATGCGGATCTTCGCCCTGAAGCATGCCATCGCCACGACGGTGCGCGAGACGATTCAGCAGTTCTTTGCCAATCGGACCGGGGTCGGCGGCAGCGTGCTGGTGACGGCCGATGCCCGCACCAACACGCTGATTGTGCACGCCGCGCCGCGCGACCTGGCCGAGGTCGAGGCGATCGTCACGCGGCTCGACGTCGGCGAAAGCGCCGCGGTGAACGAGTTGCGGATTTTCCCGTTGCGCAACACGCTGGCCAGCGACCTGGCGCCGGTGTTGCAAGCCGCCCTGAGCGGCACGGGCAGCGGCGCCGGTGCCGCCGCGGGTCCGCCGGGGGCCAAGTCGACGGTGCTCGAGTTCCTGACGGTCGATCCGCGCGGCGAGCGCCTGCTGCGTTCGGGCATCCTGTCCGACGTGCGAATCACCGCCGAGCCGCGCACGAATGCCTTGGTCGTGTCGGCCCCGCCGGCAAGCCTCGATTTGCTGGCGGCTGTGATCGAACAGCTCGACTCGCTGCCCGCCACGACGGCGCAGATCAAGGTTTTCAAGGTGGTCAACGGCGACGCGGAGTCGCTGGTGCGCATGCTGCAATCGCTGTTGGGCACGCAGGCCACGGCCGTACCGGGCCCCGACCTGCCGCAGGCCGAAGGCGAGACGTCGCTGGCTCCTTTGCGATTCTCGGTCGACAGCCGCACGAACAGCATCATTGCCACCGGCTCGGCGGGCGACCTGACGATCGTCGAGGCGATTCTGTTGCGGCTTGACGAAGGTCAGATCGAGAACCGGCGCAGCACGGTTTACCGCTTGAAGAACGCGCCGGCCATCGACGTGGCCATCGCGATCAACGAGTTCTTGCGCAGCGAGCGCCAGTTGCAGATCGCGGCGCCGGGCTCGTTCAGCCCCTTTGAGCAGATCGAATCGGAAGTGGTCGTGGTGCCCGAGCCGGTGAGCAACACGCTGATTCTGAGCGCCACGCCGCGGTATTACGACGAGGTATTGCGGATCATCGAGGATCTCGACGCCCAGCGACCGCAGGTGTTGATTCAGGTGCTGATCGCCGAGGTTCAGCTCAACAAGACCGACGAGTTCGGCGTTGAGCTGGGCCTGCAAGACTCGCTGCTGTTCGACCGCAGCCTGTTGGGCGACCTGACCACGATTACGTCGACGCAGAATTTCCCGGCGACCGGCGTCGTGACCACGACGCAGCAGATCGTCGGTGCCACAAACACGCCCGGCTTCAACTTCAACAACCAGGCGCTGGGCAACAGTGGCAGCGACAAGGCCCTGACCCGGAGCGACAAGGTCGCGGCACAGGGGCTGACGCATTTCTCCGTCGGCCGGCAAAACAACGAGCTGGGCTACGGCGGCTTGGTGCTGTCGGCCAGCAGCGAAAGCGTGAGCATGCTGATTCGGGCGCTCAAGGAAAACCGCCGCCTCGACGTGCTCAGCCGGCCCCAGGTGATGACGCTCGACAACCAGCCGGCCTTCATTCAGGTGGGCCAGCGGGTACCGCGGATCACCGGGACGACGATCAACCAGTTCAGCCAGGTCAACACGATCGCGCTGGAAAACGTGGGCCTGATCCTGGGCGTCACGCCGCGGATCAGCCCCGACGGCCTGGTGGTCATGGAGATCGACGCCGAAAAATCGGAGCTGGGCCCGGACGCCGAGGGCATTCCGGTGTCGATCTCCTCGACCGGCGAAGTGATTCGCTCGCCGCGGATCAACACCACCACGGCCCAAACCACGGTCAGCGCCGCCAGCGGCCAGACGATCATCCTGGGCGGCCTGATCGTCAAGGCCACGACGCAGATCCATCGCAAGGTGCCGCTGTTGGGCGATATCCCGGTGCTGGGGATGTTGTTCCGCTACGACGCCAATCTGAACCGGCGCAACGAGCTGTTGATCATCCTTACGCCGCACGTCGTGCGCAACGAGGCCGAGGCCGAGGCCCTGCGCCAGGCGGAAGAGTCGCGCATCAACTGGTGCCTGGCCGACGTGCAAACCGTACACGGCGACCAGGCCCACATGCAGCGGGCCACGCAAGCCGAGTTCGACTCGGGCAGCGCGGTGATCTATCCCGACGGCCAACCCGTCGAAGGCACGCTCGAAGGTCCGGCCTACGAGGTCGTGCCGCCGAGCCCCGGCGTACCGACTCCGGCCGATGGCTTCGACGGACCCTTGGTGATCCCGCCGGGCACCGCGCCGCCCGCGCAGGCGCCGCGGGGCGATCCGTTGAGCAGCGCTGCGCCGGTTGTCCCACCGACGTCGGCCGTGGCACCGGGCGCGCCCGGGGGACGAATTCCGATCGTGCAGCCGCGGTCGGCCACGGCCGTGGCCCCCGATGCACATACCGCGCAGCCGCCGGCCGCTCCCGGCGTGCGCCGCGCCGCCTACCTTGCTCCTAGTCGCTGATCTCCGATGAACGCCAGCTCACAGCTTGGAATGCCGCGGATGTCGAGACTTGCTGCGCGCGGACCGCGATTCGTCGTGGTCCGGCCGATCGTGCTCGGCGCGTTGCTGCTCGCGCCCTGGCTTTGCGGCTGCGCGCAGTTCGACTTGCGCCGGGCCATTCCCTGGGACGACTCGAACACGACCAAACCGAAGCAGCCGGCCAGGCTCACGGCCGTCTGGACCGACACCGTGCTCACCCAGGCCGGCCAGCCTTCGACGCGCGGCTTTGGCGGGCGCTTGTTGTTCTATGGGGCCGATGCCGACAAGCCGGTCTGCGTCGACGGCGAGCTGACGGTGTATGCCTTCGAAGAGCACGGCAGCCAGCAGAAGAATCATGTACCCGACCGGCGTTTCGTGTTCACGTCGGAACAATTGCCCAAGCATTACAGCCGCTCGTCGCTGGGCCACTCGTACAGCTTCTGGCTTCCCTGGGACGCGGCCGGCGGCGAGCGAAAACGCATCTCGCTGATGGTCAAGTTCGAGTCGAAGGAAGGCTCGACGATCACCTCGGAGATGAGCGAGCACGTGCTGCCGGGGTTGCCACCCAAAGAGGCGCAAGTCGCCGGGTCGGCGCCCCAGCCAGCCGTGCAGCTCGCGGCGGCACAATCGCCGGTGAACCCGGCCGCCGCCATGCCGGCCACCTTGCAAACGACCACGATTCAGGTGCCGCCCGCCTTGGGGTTGAGCCGCCTGGGGGGCGCGAGTCTTCCAGTGCAAGGTGGTGCGTTCGTCGCGCCGTTCGCGCAACCCGCCGCGGTGCCTCAGACAACGGCGACTGCCGTCGCTGCGCCGGCGAGCGCGCCGGCGGCTAGATCGATACCCCCGACTCCGGCGCCGAGTGATCCTCGGGAACGCTGGAACCAGTATCAGGCTCAGGGTTGGGACGAGTACCGTCGCCAGCGGGCGGCAGAGGTTCGGCAGGCCTTACCGAGAGCAAGTTACGAACCTGGTCAACTCCGGGTGCAAGGAGGACCCATAGCGCAGCCACGTCCCGATCGTGCGCTGATGCGACCTCACCCTCCAGGGTGGCAACCCGCCCCTGCAGCGACACCTGCAACGGTCCCGTCGCCCGTGGACCCAGGCTTTGCTCCAGCCGCGCAGTGAGCGCCCGGCTGGCGGCCGCCGGCGCAACGGGCGGCACTTCAAAATCGACGCGCAGCCGCGGCGGATACGGCCGCGCGCGGCCACCGGCATCGGACGGCTGTGGGCGGTTGACGTTGGCATCGCTGCGGTCGGGCAGATTGCCGATGGCCGAGCGAATGGGCCCGCGGCTGCGTCCCTGTTGAATGCCGATGAAGTTCGGTGTTTCGAGCACGTCGGCGCCGACAAAATCGTCCCGACGGCGCGCACCGCGAATGAATCGCTCATTGCCGTTGACGGTGCCGTCGGCCATGGCGCCGGGCGAGGGTTGGCGCCGCAACGTATTGCCCAGGCTGCGCGCCCCGAACAATTGCGCCGACGCCACGTTGCCGCTGCTGACGATGCAGAGCAGGGCCAGGATCAAGGTGCGGTACATCGCTACTTCGCCGAAGGGTGTGTCTTGCGGGGCGGCGCGGCGCGAGAGTCCCCCGCGCCGGTGCCCACCAACACCATTCTAGCTCGGCGTTCGCGCGCTTGCCTGCTCGCCGGCGGTTGCGTTGGGCCGTAGCAGCGACCGCAGTTTCGGGCCGCGGAGATGCGAGTTCGCCGCGGCGGCGGGAGCCGCGAAAGCCGGTTGACCGGCGCGTCCCTTCATGCGCCACACGCGGAGATGCCATTTGGTCGTGCACAGGGCGACGAAGATGCCGACCGCCGCGCCGGCCAGGGTGTCGCTGGCGAAATGGGCACCGCATTCCATCCGCTGCAAGCCGACGGTGATCGCCAGGATCAGGAACACGTCTTTGAGCCGTGGATAGAGCAGCGCCAGGGCCAAGGCCAGGCCGAACGCGCTGGCCACGTGAGCCGAAGGAAAGCTCTGCAAATCGCTGCTGTGACCTAGCGGCGGAAACAAGCCCTGGAACGATTGCCAGGCGGTCCCCTCGAACGAAAAGATCCGTGGCCGGGCACGGACAAAACACAGCTTGAACACGTTGCTCGCCAGGCCGGCGCCCAGCGAGGACACCAGCAGCAGCGCGAGATCGGCCAGCCACACCCGGCGGTCGACGCGCCAGATGATCAGCGTCAACACGATCGCCCCGACGGCGTTGCCGAACGGTTCCGCCTCTTCGAACACGTGCCGGAGGTTGTCGGGGCATTTTTCTTGCAAAAACCAGCGCGCCAGCGGCGCGTCGATCGTCGGAATCGCGGCCAGCGCCAGCAGCAGCAGGGCCGGCGGAAAAAGCCAGCCCCAGCGCGAATCGAACAACCGCCAGACGGGCCGCGGATCGGCGGCACCGGGCGCTTCTTTGCGAACCGCAGCTTCCATGCTGGCGCTCACTCCTGCTGGCGTCTCGACCACCCGCAACGCTGGTGGCCTCTTGTATCGCTCGCTACCGACTTGTGGCCAGATCAACCGGCCGTTTTTCAGACACTGCTAGCGATGCTGTCCGCGTCCCAAAGTGGAGAAAGGAACTGGCGTTGTGAGCCGGCGTGCGGCGGCGCTACACTCCTCGCCGGCGCCGCGCGCAAGCGGCGCGAGCGACGATTCCCTCCGAGGGGGTGCAAGGATGCACACGGCGCGGTGGCGCTTCGGCGGCCTGGCCTTGATCGCAGGTCTGATCTTCTTCGCCAATCTGGGCGGCGGTGCCTTATTTGATGAGGATGAGCCCAAGAACGCCGCCTGCGGGCAGGAGATGCTGGCGCGCGGCGATTGGATCGTGCCGATGTTCAACGGCGAGCTGCGCACCGACAAGCCCGTGCTGCTCTATTGGCTCATGCTCCTGGCGTACCACGGGCTGGGCGTCAACGAGTTTGCCGCGCGCTTCTGGTCGGCCTTGCTGAGCCTGGCCACGGTACTGCTCGTGGGCCACTTGGGTCGAACGCTATTTTCCGAGCGCGCGGGCTTCTGGGCCGGCCTGGCCATGGCCAGTTGCCTGATGTTCGACGTCGTGGCCCGGGCCGCCACGCCCGACGCCACGCTGATCTGCTGCATGACCTTGGGGATGACGCTCTACGTCCGGGCGGTGGGCGATTGGCGCGCTGCGGCCGTCGGCGGCGCGGCGGACTTGCTCGCGCAGTTCACTCCGCGCAGCCGCGCGGCGTGGATCGCCGTCTACTCCGCGTGGGCACTGGCGGTCCTGGCCAAGGGGCCGGTGGGCATCGTGCTGCCGGTGGGCATCCTGGGGTTGTTCCTGCTGCTGCTGACGAGGCCCGAGCCATTGCCGCGTGGCCCGGGCTGGTGGGCCCTGGTTCGTTGGCTGGCTGTCGAAATCGCTCGTACGGTGGCGCCCGCGCGTGTCGTGCGCGCGGCGCTGTCGCTGCGGCCGCTGATTTGCCTGGCCGCACTGGCCGTGGTCGCGCTGCCCTGGTACGTGGCCGTCGGCACGGCGACCGAAGGCGACTGGCTGGTCGGGTTTCTCGGCAAGCACAATGCCGAACGCTTTCTCAACTCGCTCGAAAACCATCGCGGCCCGATCGTGTATTACGTCGTCGCGATCCTGGCCGGGTTTTTTCCCTGGTCGGTGTTCCTGACGCCGAGCCTGGCGAGCGCGACGCGGCGCTTGCGCGCGGCCGAGGCCGATCGCCCGGCGTACCTGTTCGTCGTGGCCTGGGCCGGGCTGTGGATTGGTTTCTTCTCGCTGGCCGCGACGAAGCTGCCCAACTATGTGCTGCCGTCGTACCCGGCGCTGGCGCTGTTGGTCGGCGCATTCGTCGATCGTTTCATCGCCGCGCCGCAACAGTTCAGCCGGCGGCTAGTGCATCCGTCGTTGGTCACGGTCGCCGCGGTCGGCGTGGCGTTGTGCGTGGGGTTGGCGATCGCGATGTCCGTGTTGCAGCCGGGCGACGTGGTTGTGGCGCTCGTGGGGCTCGTACCGCTCGTCGGCGGCAGCTTGTGTCTGGTCTGCTACGGCCGCGGCCAGTTCGAGCGTGCGATGCACGTCTTCGCCGCCACGGCCGTCGTGCTATGCGCGCTGGCGTTCGGTTGGGTCGCTCCGCGCATCAGCCGGCAACAGAATGCGCAACCGCTGATCGCCGCGGCGCGCGACGCACTGGGCCCCGACGCGCAGGTCGCGGCCTATGAGTATTTCGTACCGAGCCTGGTCTTCTACGCGGGCCGGCCGGTCGCCAAGCTGCAACGCCCGGCCGACGTGCAGCAGTTCTTGGCCGCCTCGCCCACGGCGTGCGTCCTGACCCGGGCCGATCAATTCGAGGCGTTGCGCGGCGAGCTGCCGGCCGACGTGACCATTCTGGCGCGGCAGCGGCGCTTCCTGCGCAAGGGCGAAATCGTGCTGCTCGGCCGCCGCGCCGCGACCGCCGCGCAGCCCACCGCCGCCGCCCGGCGCTAAGTTCCGGCGTTTCGCACGCTCGGCTGCCCGTTGCGCTCTGCTATCATGGCGGTTTCGCCCCGCCGTGCCGCTGCTACGCGAGTGTCTCCGCATGTCATCGCCTGAACCGTCGACCGAGCAACTCGCCGCCGCCACGGCACAAGTCTGGTTGAAGCCGCGCAAGGCCGGGCCCTTCGTCGGGCGCCATCCCTGGGTCCTCGACACCGCCGTCGCGCGCGTCGAGGGCGAGCCGGCCGACGGCGACGTGGTCGACCTGATTGCCGACCGCGGCGATTGGCTGGCCCGGGGACTGTACAACAGCAGCAGCAAGATTCGCGTCCGGCTGTACACGTGGCGGGCCGACGAGGCGCTCGACGACGCCTTCTGGCGGCGCCAGCTCGAAGCGGCCGTCGCCCTGCGCCACCGGCTGGGTCTCGACGACCCGAGCGGTGCCGCCCGGCTGGTGTTCAGCGAGGCCGACGGCCTCAGCGGCCTGGTGGTCGACCGCTATGGCGAATGGCTCTCGGTGCAGATCAACTCCTTGGGGCTCGAGCGCCGCAGCGAATCGCTCGTCGCAGTGCTCGACGAGTTGCTCCGCCCGCGCGGGATCGTGCTCCGCAGCGAAAAAGGCGTGGCCCGCCGCGAGGGCTTGTCATTGCGCGACGGTTTGCTGCGCGGCGCGCTGCCCGACGGGCCGATCTTCATCAGCGAAAACGGCCTGCGCTTCGGCGTCGACCTGGTGACCGGTCACAAGACGGGCTTCTATCTCGATCAGCGCGACAACCGCCGTGCGGTGGCGGCCCTGGCCCGCGACGCGCGCGTGCTCGACTTGTTCTGCTACTCGGGCGGTTTTGGCCTGACGGCCGCGGCGCTCGGCGGGGCCCGCGAGGTGCTCGGGATCGACACCAGCGACAAGGCCATTGCCCTGGCCCGGGCCAACGCCGAGTTGAACGGGCTGAACCAGGTGCGGTTCGAGCAGTCCGACGTGTTTGCGGCGATCGACCAACTGGCCGCGGCGGGCGAGAAATTCGATCTCGTGGTGCTCGATCCGCCCAAGTTTGCCCAGGGGCGCGAGAGCCTCGACGATGCGCTGCGGGCCTATCACCGGCTCAACCGCCGGGCGCTCGACCTGGTGCCGCCGGGCGGGATCCTGGTCACCTGCAGTTGCTCGGGCCACGTCAGCCGCGACGACTTCTTGATCCTGCTGGCCGGCGTGGCCCAGAAGTCGGGCCGCGAGATCCAGGTGCTCGAATCGCGCGGTGCCGCGCCGGACCATCCCACCAGCGTCACCTGTCTGCAGACGCAATATCTCAAGTGCCTGATCTGCCGGGTGGTGTGAGGTTGCGGCGACGAAACCAGGCGAGCCCGAGCAGGCCGGCCAGCGCCAGCACGAACCCGGACGGTTCGGGAACTTCGAAGAGGTGAATGGTGGCGCTGTCGTAGACCCGCAGCCAGGCCTCGACGGGCGTGCCGTCTTGCAAGGTTCCCTGGAGCAGGTCGTTCTCGAAAGAGAGTCCCATGCCGTAGACGTTCAAGACCGCGTTTTGCGTGAGGTCGCTGGGGCTATCGAGTCGGCCGAAGTGGCCGCCGCGCACGTTCACCACGGCGTTGTCGGCGATGAATCCGCCCCCGGTCATGTAGCCTCCTTTCATGTTGACCACCGCGGAGTCGTGGAAGTCGGGCCAGTCGACGTAGCCGCTCTTGATGGTCGCGATGGCGTTGTCGAACATCGCCAAGGGGCCGATGGCGGCGCCGTTCACATGTAGCACGGCGCCGGCCTCGAGCAGGGTCGCGCCGGCATATCCGCCATTGGCGTCAACGGAGGAGTTGGCCGCGTGGAGCCCAAAGCCGGAGCGGTTGGTCGGGTTCCAACCGCCGTAGAAACCGCCCCCGGTGATCACGGCGTGCTGGGTGTTGTAGATCGACAGGCCGTTGCCGAAGACGTAGCCGTAGGGGCTGTTGCCGGGATAGAAGTTGCCGCCGGAGATGTAGGCCGTGTTTGAGGCGCCGTACAGGCCGATGCGCATGCCGTCGCCACCCGGCCAGCCGATCCCGCCCGAGAAATTCCCACCGCTCACATGCAGCGATGTGAAGCTGTAGATATCGGCGCCGAATCCGCCGTAGCGGTAGGCGAAGAAGCCGCTCGAGTCTCCGCCGATGAAGTTGCCGCCGGAGATCGAGATCTGGCCGCCGTCGGCGACCAGCCCCGAGCCGCCCGCGTAACTGCCGCTGCCGCCGGCGATCGTTCCCCCGCTGACGTTCAGGACCGACGTGGGTCCGGTGAGGCTCATCGCGTTGGGGGCGAACGGGTCAACGTCCGGCGCCGTAATGGCCGCGCCGGTCACCACGTTTACCGTGCTTCCGTTGCTGATCCCGACATACGTGTCCGAGCCCGATACCGTGTGCGTACCGCCGTCGTTATAGTCGGTGGCGCGGGCCGGGCCAGCGATTGCGACAAGCACCAAAGCAGAGATTGACGCGCCCCAGCGAACCGATGCGCGAATCGTCACGAGCGACTCCTTTGCGACTGGCGCCTGATTAGACATCTACCCATTGGGTACACGACCGCCGCCTCGTCTTCACGTTCATGCCGCCGCACGAGCCCACCTGCATGCTAGGAACGCGGACGTTCACCAGCAACCAACAGGACATTCCCGGAGCCTTCCGGGTCGCGCTCAGCCAGTTGGCGCCTCCACGGCTGTGCTTTCGCGCGAGCCCGTTGCCGGTCTGCGGCGTCGAATCAACCGCCGCGCAGGTGGATGCAAACGGGACTCACCCGGCGAGGCTCTCACGCGGCAGCCTGCCCCGTGGCGCGGCGCCGGCAGCGGCCGATTGGCGAGACGGCTTGGCCTGATCTACAATCGTCGTCCTCCGCCGATGCGGAGGGGGTGTGCGAAGGGGCGCGCAAATCTGTCATTCCGTACTGTCATATCGAGGTTTCCATGGCCACGCTTGCAGGCAAGACCTTGTTCATTACCGGTGCCAGCCGCGGCATTGGGCTGTCGATCGCCCTGCGGGCTGCCCGCGACGGGGCCAACATCGTGATCGCCGCCAAGACGTCCGAGCCGCATCCGAAGCTGCCGGGCACGATCTACACGGCGGCCAACGAAGTCGAGGCGGCCGGCGGCAAGGCGTTTCCGTTGGTCGTCGACATTCGTAACGAGGATCAGGTCTACACGGCGGTCGAGCAGGCCGTCGGCCGTTTCGGTGGGATCGATATCCTGGTCAACAACGCCAGCGCCATCAGCCTCACCGGTACGCTCGAAACGCCGATGAAGCGCTATGACCTGATGCATCAGATCAATACCCGCGGCACCTACGTTTGCTCGCAGGCCTGCATTCCGCATCTGAAGAAGGCCGCCAACGCGCACATCTTGAACAACTCGCCGCCGCTGAACATGCACCCGCGCTGGTTCAAGAACCACGTGGCCTACACGATGGCCAAGTACGGGATGAGCATGTGCGTCTTGGGGATGTCGGCCGAGTTGGCCGACGCGGGCATCGCGGTCAACGCGATTTGGCCGCGCACGGCGATCGCCACGGCCGCGATGAAGATGCTCGGCGGCGACGCGGCGATGAACCAATGCCGCAAGCCGGAGATCATGGCCGACGCCGCCTATGCCATCCTGACCAGCGACAGCCGCAAGTGCACGGGCAACTTCTTCATCGACGAAGACCTGCTGCGCGAGCGCGGCGTCAAGGATTTCGAACAGTACGCCGTCGTGCCCGGCCACGAGCTGATGCCCGACTTTTTCCTCGACTGATTGATGGAACCGTCTCGAACCACGCGCAGCCGACGTAAGACGAATTGACCATGACCGCTCCGCTCAACAAATACAGTTCCCGCGTCACGCAGCCCAAGTCGCAAGGCGCGAGCCAGGCGATGCTCTACGGCACCGGATTGACCGAGGCCGACATGCAAAAGGCCCAAGTAGGCATTTGCAGCGTCTGGTACGAGGGCAACACCTGCAACATGCATCTCAACCACCTGGCGGCCAAGGTCAAAGAGGGCGTCGTCGCGGCGGGCCTGGTTGGCATGCGGTTCAACACCATCGGCGTCAGCGACGGCATCTCGATGGGGACCGAGGGCATGAGCTATTCGCTCCAGTCGCGCGACCTGATTGCCGACTCGATCGAAACGGTCATGGGCGGCCAATGGTACGACGCCCTGGTCGCGCTGCCCGGCTGCGACAAGAACATGCCCGGCTGCCTGATTGCCATGGGCCGGCTCAACCGTCCGGCCATCATGGTCTACGGCGGCACGATCCGCGCCGGCTGCGCGAACGACCAGAAGCTCGATATCGTCTCGGCGTTTCAAAGCTACGGCGAGTACCTGGCCGGCACGCTCAACGAGGAACAGCGGCGCCAGGTCGTGCGGCATGCGTGCCCCGGCGCGGGCGCCTGCGGCGGTATGTACACGGCCAACACGATGGCCTCGGCCATCGAGGCGATGGGCATGTCGCTGCCCTACAGCGGCTCGATTCCGGCCGAGGACCCGGCCAAGCTCGAAGAATGCTTCCGCGCCGGCGCGGCGATTCGCACCTGCCTGGAGCGCGACATCAAGCCGCGCGACATCATGACCCGCGCGGCGTTCGAAAACGCGATGGTCGTCGTGATGGCGCTGGGCGGCTCGACCAACGCGGTGCTGCACTTGATCGCGATGGCCCGCAGCGTGGACGTCGAACTTGCGCTCGACGATTTCCAGCGGATCAGCGATCGCGTGCCGTTCATCGCCGACCTGAAGCCGAGCGGCCGGTTCGTGCAGGAAGACCTGCACGCCGTGGGCGGTACGCCGGCGGTGATGAAGTACCTGCTCGAAAAAGGCCTGCTGCAAGGCGACTGCCTGACCGTGACCGGTAAGACGCTGGCCGACAATCTGGCCGACCTGCCGGGCCTCAAGCCGGGGCAAGAGGTCATCCAGCCGCTCGAAAAGCCGATCAAGAGCACGGGCCACATCCAGATTCTGTACGGGTCGCTCGCTCCCGAGGGGGCCGTGGCCAAGATCACCGGCAAAGAGGGGCTGCGGTTCAGCGGCCCGGCCAAGGTCTACGACTCGGAAGAAGACATGCTCGCGGCGCTCGAGCGCAAGGAGATCGTCAAAGGCGACGTCGTGGTGATTCGCTACGAAGGCCCCAAGGGCGGGCCCGGCATGCCCGAGATGCTCACGCCGACCTCGGCCATCATGGGAGCCGGGCTGGGCAAGGACGTGGCCCTGCTGACCGACGGCCGGTTCTCCGGCGGGTCGCACGGGTTCATCGTCGGCCACGTGACGCCCGAGGCGCAAGCCGGTGGACCGATCGCCCTGGCGCGCACCGGTGACCGCATCACGATCGACGCACACACGCGGCGGATCGATCTGGATGTGGCCGAAGACGAACTGGCCCGCCGCCGCGCGGCCTGGCAAGCGCCGCCCTACAAGGCGACGCGCGGCACGCTCTACAAGTACATCAAGAACGTCAAAAGCGCGTCACTGGGGTGCGTGACGGACGAGTAGCCGTCGCCGGGACCTCAGCCGGCTGCTGCGCCGGCGCGCTGGCCGGGCGGCGGGCCGTGACCAGCGCGCAGAGCTGGATCTCACTCGTTGCGCGCTGATTCGTGCCGAGCGGTCCGCGCCGCACTTCGATCCGCTCGGACGACGGGCCGCCAATCAAGAGCGTCTCTCCGACGTTTACTTCCGCCGAGAATTCAAACGCGCGAATGCGCAGGGCTGGCGGCGTCGAGTCAGCGGGATCGACTTTCTCCACCCGCATCGGTTCGCTGAGCTCCACGGCGATCTCGATGCGCAGCCGATCGGCACCAACCTGCCGTGGCGTCAAGGTGAGGATTGTGCCGTACGGGCGCATTTCGGTTACCGCCGGCCCAACGGGCAGTTGCACAAACGCGGGGTAGCTGCCACCGACATGGTAGTGCACCGTCCGGTTGCAACTCGTCGCTACCCGCGGCGCCTTAAGCACGCGAAGCACGTTGGCCTCGCGAAGCGACGTCAGCAATTGGGCCGGGACATTCTCAACCAGTATGCTACCTTCACCGGGTTCGACGGCATCGGCAAATCCGACGCCCAGGGCCTGCATCTTGGTGCGGTTCAGGTCGACGATGTCGACGTCGAATTGGAACAGCTCGCCGGGTGGCTCAAGTTGCTCGACCTGGCCAGTGAGCAATCGGACCGCCTGCTCCTCGAGGCCAGCCGCGCTCAAGTGCTGCGCGGCGATCTGCAGGTGCTGTTCACGCGTCAGCGGAGGTTGCTGCGCGGCGGCCGGCACCGCGATTGAGAACAGAGCCACCGCAAACGCTAGCTGCCAGCAAGCTCGCCCCGTCATGATTCGGCTCCTTCCGCGGATTCCAAGAATAGGTGCGGCAGCCATACCACCGCCGGAGACGCGGCGTCAATCGCAGCTTCCCGGGCGACATTACGTCGGCGACTTGGGCTCGATTTGCGGCACTGCCCGCAGGCCGATCAACTCCAAGAGCCGCAGAGCGTTGGTTGTGGTGGCGCCGCCGGGGCGCAACTGGTAATCGAACGTCATCCGCGCCGCGCCGTGCTGATCGCGGTCGACCTGTTCGCGGAAATGAACCTGCCGGCTGCATGAGCGGAGCGGCTCGGCGTCGGCCAGGTGCAGATCGTGCGTGGTCACCGCGCCCAGCGCGCGGCAGCGCAGCAGGTGGCCCACGACTTCGCGCACGGCCGTTTGCCGTTCGGCCGAATTGGTGCCTTGCAGAATCTCGTCGAGCAGGTAGAGCAGGACGCGCGGCGAGCCGGCCGCACCTTGGGCGCGATCGACGATTTCCTTGAGCCGTTTCAGCTCGGCCAGGAAGAACGACACGCCGTCTTCGAGCGAGTCCTGCACGCGCATGCTGCTGGCCACCTCCAGCGGCGGCAATTCGAGCGCCGCCGCGCACACCGGGCCGCCGCATTGCGCCAGCACGACGTTTGCACCGATCGAGCGCAGCAGCGTGCTCTTGCCCGACATGTTCGAGCCGGTAACGAGCAGAAAACTGCCCGGCGGACCGAGCTCGACGTCGTTCGCCACGCGGCGCTCGCCCGCGAGCAGGGGGTGCGCCAGCGCGCGGCCCGCCAGGCGCGGTGCGTCGGCCGTAAACTCGGGAAAGCACCAGGCCGGCTCGTCGTGCCGCAGACCGGCCAAGGCAGCGAGCGTTTCCAATTCGCCCAGCGCCGCGAACCAGCCGCGCACGGCATGGCCATGACGCCGCTGCCAGCGCTCGACCAGCGCCAGTACGTGAAAGTCCCACAGAGTGAAGAACTGCAGCGGCAGCCAGACCATGGGCGAAAACCGCAGCTCGCCCAGTTCCATCGCGCGGTGCAAATGGTCCAGCGCCGCGTCGGCAGCCGTGCCCTGGGCGCGGAGCGCTTGGCCGAGCGACTCCAACTTCGGGCACCGGGTCGACGCGGTCGCGGCCCAGGCGAACAGCTCGGCGTAATGTGCGACGGCCCCTTCGCGCTGCGCTACCTGGTTGAACACGGCGTGCACGCGGCCACAGCCGAAGAAGCTCACCGTCAGACCCACGACCAAGGGCAACATCCACCAGCCCGGCGCGATCAGGCCTGCGTAGGCCGCCAGGCCCACAACCAGCGAGAGCAAGGGGGTCGCCAGCACCAAGGTCCAGAGCATGGGCCGGGCGTGCAACCAGCAGGGGCCTTCGGCCCAGGCGATGAATGGGTCGCTGTCCGGATCGTGATCGGCCAGTGGTACCGCGCGGACTTCGAGTCCCTGGCGCCAATCGAGCTGCGGCGCAAGCTCGGACACGGCGACCTGGCGGCGCACGATCTCCGGCACATCGGCCGGCGCGAGCAGCCACGCGGCGAGCGTGGCCCGGGCCGACGGCGAACCGACGTTGCTCAAGAGCTGAGCGAGCGATGCATGTCCGAACAGATCCAGATCGCCGGCCGTGGCCAGGTCGCCTTTCAGCTCGGGCAGGCGCAAGGGGGGCAACCGATTCCATTGCCGCCGCACGCGCGCCGCCTGGCGCTGGTTCAGTTCGGACAAGCGGCGCAGTTGCAGGCACTCGCGCCGCAGGCGCCGGTCCTGGGTCACCAGCCGAGAGAACACCGCGCCACACATCACCGCCGCGACGATCGCGATGCCGCGCAGCGGCGGAGCTTGAGTCCAGGCGACCACCGCGAAGACCGCGGCGAGCAGGAAGGTCGCCAACCGGGCCGCCGTCAATCGCTCACCCCGGCGGCGCAGCGTGTCGGCGTCGGCCGCGCAACGCGCAGCGCGGGCCTCGTAGTCGGCGGCACGTTCGGCCATCGGCGATGTCGCAGTCGTGTTCACAGGCCTGGTGAAAAGGGGGGAACTCATACGGGAAGCCACAAGCCTACAATGGAGGCCCCCGATGTTGCGACGCGCCTGGGACAAATTGACGGACCGCTTTGCCGCACCGGCGTCGAATGCCGCTGCGCGGGCCGATCTTGCGCGGCGCGCCACGGCCGCCGGGACCTTGGCGCTGGTTGCGGCAACCTGGCCGTTGTGGACGCCGCTGACGGAGTTTCCCCGGGTGCCGATCGTGCCTTGGCCATCGGCGGGCGCCTGGCTGCTGATCGGCGTGGCACTCGCGGGGCTGGTTGCGTCGCTGGTCGCGCGCGGGCCCGCCAGGGCGATCGCGCTGGTCGTCGGCACGACCGGCTTGATGGCGCTGGTCCTCGACGATCAACAGCGGTTTCAACCCTGGATCTATCAAGCCTGGCTTTGGTCGGTCGTGTTGGCCACGGCGGCGCCGCAGCGCGCCGTGCGATTATTGCGGCTGCTCGTGGCGAGCATCTATGTCTACGCCGCGCTGGCCAAGCTCGATGCGACCTTTGCGACCACCTTGGGGCCACAACTGGTCGCGGCGCTCGCCGGGCTGTTGGGCCTGACGATCGACTTGGCGCCGGCCGGTTACGAGCGGGTAGCGGCACTCGCCCTTCCCGGGTTCGAATTGCTCGTCGGTGCGGGGCTTTGTGTTCCACGGCTGCGCACCTGGGCCATCGGGGGTGCTTGCGCCATGCACGGCCTGACCATCCTGGCGCTCTCGCCGTGGGGCCTCGACCATCGGCCGGGAGTGTTGCTCTGGAATCTGTCGTTCGCCACGCAGGGGCTGATCTTGTACTGGCCCGGGCGAAAACCCATCGAGACCGAACCGCTCGACGCGCTGCAACCGGCCACCGCGCGGGCGCGTCTGCGGGGCTACGCTGCCGAGCTGGTGACCTTGGGGGCGATCCTCTGGCCCCTGGGTGATCGGTGGGGCTGGTGCGATAACTGGCCGGCCTGGGGGTTGTATGCGACTCGGGCCGAGCGCGTCACCGTCCTGGTCCACGAAGACGATCGCGCGCGGCTGCCGGCCGGGTGTCGAGAGTTTTTGGCGGCGCAGCCTGATGAACCGGATTGGTATCGTCTGCGGCTCGATCGCTGGTCGCTGGAAGTGCGCCGTGCGCCGCTCTATCCGCAGCGACGCACGCAGTTGGCCGTGACTTTGGCCGTGGCCCGACGGTCGCGACTGCGCCATCCGCTGCAAGTCCTGGCCGAAGGCCGCGCGGGCCGATTCAGTACCCGGCGCGACGCCCGTTTGCTCTGGGGAGAGGCCGAGATCAACGCCGCCCTGCGGGAGTTCGTTCTGCCGGCCCAGCCGCATTGGCCCGAGGCGCAAGCTGCGCAGCCGGGCCAGGGCCCGAAGCCCGCAGGCTCATGAACCGCTACACGGCGCTCGTGGTGCCCATCTGCAGTTCGACCATGCGTCGATAACGCCCGTCGCCGGCCATCAGTTCTTCGTGGCGGCCGACTTCGAGGATCTCGCCGTTTTCGATGACCACGATACGATGGGCGTGCGTAATCGTGCTCAACCGGTGCGCGATGACCAGACACGTGCGGCCGCGCATCAGCGAGCGCAGGCTGTCCTGGATCAGCCGCTCGCTTTCGGTGTCGAGATTGCTCGTGGCCTCGTCGAGAATCAGGATTCGGGGATTGGCCAGCACGGCGCGGGCAATCGCCAGCCGCTGCCGCTGACCACCCGAGAGCCGCACGCCGCGTTCGCCGATCACGGTGTCGTAGCCGTGGTCGAGGGCCTCGATGAAATCGTGCGCGTTGGCCACCTGGGCCGCGTGCTCGACGAGCTCGCGCGGCGTGTGCCGGCGGGCATAGGCGATATTCTCGGCCACGGTGCCGTCGAACAGGAACACGTCCTGTTCGACGATTCCCAGCAGGTTGCGATAGCTCTCGACGTCGATCTCGCGCAGGTCGCGGCCATCGAGTTGGATCGATCCGGTCGTCGGATCGTAGAACCGCGCCACCAGGTTGCAGAGCGTCGTCTTGCCCGAGCCGCTGGGGCCCACCAGCGCGATCGTCTGGCCGGGCGCGATGTCGAGGTTCACGTCGCGCAAGACCTGCCGCTCGGAGCGCGGGTACTGGAACGACACGTCGCAGAGCGTGATCCGTCCCCGGACTTCGTCGCGGCGCACGGCGACCGCGCCGGGCAAGGGCGGCATTTCCGGCGGCTCCTCGAGCAGGTCGAGCACGCGCTCCAGGCCGGCCAGATTGTTCTGCAACTGCGTGGCCGTCGTCGCCAGCACGGCCAGGGGCCCCAGGAGCATGGCCAGGTAGGCCATGAACATCGTCAAATCGCCCAGCGAGAGCACGCCTTGCATGACCTGCCAGCCGCCGTAGAGCAACAGTCCCGCCGTGGCGGTCGGCAGCAGTAGTTCCCAGACGAGTTCGACGCACCGAGCCCACCACCAGGCGGTCAGCTCCTGGCGCGTCATCAGGTGATTGCCGCGCATAAAGCGGCCCGTCTCGGCGCGCTGCCGGCCGAAGGCCCTAACGACGCGCATGCCGCCAAAGGCTTCGGTCGTGTGGGCATCGACGTCTTCGCGCTGCTTGCGGATGTCACGGTAGAGCGGACGGATGCGCACGATCCAGGTGCGGTGCGTGAGATACACGGCTGGGATCAGCGCCAGCGACCCGAGCAGCAGGCGCCAATCGACGACGGTCAGAATCGCCAGGCTGCCGATCAACTGGACGATCGCGCGCCAGGGGTTGTAGATCATGCTGAAGACCAGCTCGGCCACGCCGCCGGCGTCCTCGCGGAGCACGCTGGTGACGCCACCCGAGCGCAGGGCATGCACGCGATCGAGCGGCAGCCGCACGGCGTGGGCAAACACGCGCCGCCGCAGATCGAGCTGCATCCGCCGCGTGGCCAAGGTCGCGTACCAGCGGCCCCAGAGGTGCAGTCCCACGTCGAGCAACGACAGCACGAGCACGATCGCGCCGATGGCGGCCAACAGCCACAGCCGGCCCCACGCTTCCGGCCACCACGCCGCCACGACGGGCGGCAGCGGTGCGGTGCCCAGGACGTTGTCGACCACCACCTTGGTCGCCGCGGGCGGGGCCAGCTTGACGAGCGTCGACACGGTGACCGTGGCCAGCGCGAAACCGATGGCCACGCGCTTGCCGGCGGCCAACCGCCAGAATTCGCGCAGCAGCTCGCGGGCCGAGCGATGGCGCGGATGCGAAGCCGCGCGCGTGCTGTGGGCCGGGGCCGAGACCTTGAACTCGCCGGCGCGTCGCCGCTCGATCAAGCGGCGACGATATTCGAGATAGCGCAGCCGGCTGCTGCGGAGGGAACGCATCGCGGGGCCAGACCCACCAGGAAGGAATCTACCGCTGGCATTCTAGCCGCGGGCGCGTCGCCGGGGGGCGACGGGGCCGTCCGGCTCACCCTCCGGCCGGCGAGAGCACCAGCCGGTGGACGGCCTTACCGGGCAAAAACGGCGTCTGGCGACCCTCGGTCCAGGCCGCATGTCCGTCGCGGTAGTGCGGCGAAAGCGGGTGGCCACTTTGGCCGCAGGGCATGTGAAAATAGCCCTCGGCCTCGCGCCCCGGCGACACGCACAGCCGCTCCGAGGCGCCGCTGCTGGGCCGCTGAATGCGCGGCATGTTCACCGTGTCGCCGGCCAGGGGCTCGGCCGGCATGTTCAACCAGTCGGCCAGTTGCGGCACGGCTTCGGCGATCGGGTGGCGGATCTGCGCGGTGTTGGCCTCGCCCCAGGTGTTCTGCGCCAACGGCTGGCCGTCGGCGGTCAACTCGGCCAGCACAGCATCGAGCGATTCGAGGAGCAGGGCTTGCCAGTCGGCGTATTTCGCATCGAGCAAATGCTCGGGCCGCTCGGTGACCAGCCGCCAGACGGGCGGCTCGAGTCGATTCGCCGACGGCATCCGAAAGCTCGGGTCCTGCTGCCGGCAAGGGGCCGCCAGCATGTGGCCGACCAGGTCGACCGTCTTGAGGCGGAAGTTGCGCACGATGCGAAAGCCCACCGAGTCGATCGCCGCGCGCGCTCCCCACTGTTCGACCAGCGCGCGGGCCTCGGTCCGTTGGGGTTGGTCTTTCGTAGCCGCTTCGTCGAGCGTGTCGAGCAGCAGCTTCTGCCAGCGCTCCAGGAGCACCGCGCGATCGTCGAGCTGGATGGCGAGCATGTCGGCCTCGGACGCTTGTTCGAGCGCCAGCAAGTCGTCGCGAATCTGGCTTTGCCGCGCGCCCAGGTCGTAGCCGCCGTCGCGCACGATCTTGAGCATCTCGGGATTGGCCACGCGGGCATTGGCGGTCCAGATGCGGCCCGTCGGCGGATCGACGACGCGCGGATACTCGCCCGGTTCGAGATAGCCCTGCCAGGCGCGTTGGCCGTCGGTCCACGAGGCCGGCAGCCGGCCGTCGAAATCGGGACGGCGCGGAATGCGGCCGAGGATGGTCCACGCGATGCGGCCCTGCTTGTCGGCCACGACGAAGTTCTGCGCCGGCGAACCGGCCAGGTTGGCCAGCTCCAGGGCGCGTTCCAGTTCCGTGCAGCTTTCCAGCGCGATCAACCCGAGATTGACACCTTCGGTGTCGTGCGCCACCCACCGCGCCACGCGATCTTGCCCGGCCGGCGAACGGTTGATCACGGGACCCCAGATCGTTTCGCGGACTTCGAGCGTTTCGGCCGGGGCGTCTTTCACCAGGATTTGTTCCGCGTGCTTTTCGAACGGTTGGGGCCCGTCGGGCGTTTGATACGCGTCGGGATTGTCGGCCGGAGTGTCGAGCAGCACCACGTCGAGCCAGTCGCCCTCGCTGTTGGTAAAACCCCAGGCGATCTGGCCGTTCGAGCCGACGACCATGGCCGGCGTGCCGGGCAAGGTCACGCCGGTGATCGCGTGATCGCCGGCCTCGTCGGTCCACTGGAATTGTGCGCGGTACCAGATGTTGGGCACGCGAATGCCCAGGTGCATGTCGTCGGCCAACAGCGCCCCGCCGTGCTTGGTGTGCTTGCCGGCGACGGCCCAGCAGTTGCTCCCGCGCATCAGGCTGCAGGTGTCTTGCAGGTGGTCGATCGAGGGCGCCGCCTCGCCCACCGGCGCCGCGGCGGGCTGCGCGCCGGGCGGGTTACGCAGGTTGATGACCTCGGGACCCGGCGTCGGCGGCAGCGTGAAGTCGTCGCCATCGATCGGGGCGTCCCATTCCGAGCCGGCCGCCAGCAGGAAGTCGAACATCGCCGGCGGGTAGGCCTCGCGCATCACGCCGATCTTGCACTCGTGGTCGAAATCGTCCCATTGCAGGTCGAGGTACATCGAGTAGAGCACCAGCGACGAATCCTCGGGCCGCCACGGGGCCGGAGCGGCGCCCAACATGACGTATTCGAACGGCGGTTGACCGAGCGCCTCGAGGCCGGCGTTGACGCCATCGGTGTAGGCCAGCACCAGCTCGCGTTGCTGATCGTTGCCGGCGTCGAGCACGCGCTTGCCCCGGGCACGAAACCGGTGGACGCGCGTCTGCCGATCGTGGTCGAGCGCGGCCTTGCCGACCAACTCGGACAGCTCGCCAGCCGAGTTGCGCCGCAGCAGGTCCATCTGGAAGAAGCGGTCCTGCGCGTGGGTATAGCCGAGAGCATAGGCCAGGTCGCGGCGGCTCTTGGCCTGGATGGTCGGCACCCCGAGCTCGTCGCGCTCGATGGTTGCCTGCGCCACGAGCCCCTTGGCCGGCAGCTCGCCGTCGAGCTCGGGCAGGCTGCCGGCGATCTGGCGATAGCCCCAGTAGGCGGTGCCCGCCATCACGAGCACGAGCACCAACAGCAACGCGCCCAGCACCTTCAGCAAACGCATGCCCATCGATCGATCCGCCTGCAGCAACGAGGAAAGATTGCGCCCCCGGCAAGCGCGTGATGATACGGCACGTCGCGGCAAGTTGCACACGCACGGTGCCGCGCGGCGCATGCGGTCAAGCATCGATCCCGCGCGCGGGCGGCGCTTCGCGCCCGGCGATTGGCCCGAGGGTGGTGGCCAAGATCCGCGGACCGGTGCGTTTTTCCGCGGCCCGAGCCGCTCAGGCCAGCAGGCCCGGCACCAGCTCGCCGGCGATATCGGTCAGCCGATATTCGCGGCCCTGGAACTTGAAGGTCAGCCGCTTGTGGTCGAAGCCCAGCAGATGCAGGATCGTGGCCTGCAAGTCGTGCACGCCGACGCGGTTCTCGACGGCGCGATATCCCAGCTCGTCGGTCGCGCCATAGGTGATGCCCGGGCGGATGCCCCCGCCGGCCAGCCAGAGCGAGAACGCGTGCGGGTGATGGTCGCGGCCCAAGAGCTTCGAGCCGTTGCGCTCTTCGTTCATCGGCGTGCGGCCGAACTCGCCGCTCCAGACGACAAGCGTATCGTCGAGCAAGCCGCGCTGCTTGAGGTCTTTGACCAGGGCCGCGCTGCCGCGATCGGTCTGGCCGCAAATGTTGGGCAGCCCGTCGATCAGGTCGTTGTCCTTGCTCGTGCCGTGGCTGTCCCAGCCCCAGTGGTAGAGGTTCACGAACCGCACGCCGCGCTCCAGCAGCCGGCGCGCGAGCAGGCAGTTGTTGTTGAAAGAAATCTTGCCCGGCTCAGTGCCGTACAGCTCGTGGACCCAGGCCGGCTCGTCGTCGATCCGCATCAGCTCCGGTACCGAGGTCTGCATGCGATAGGCCAGCTCGAACTGCTCGATGCGGGTCAGCGTTTCCGGGTCGCCGATCGCGGCCAGTTGCCGGCGGTTCAGGTCGGCCAAGGCGTCGAGCGAGCGGCGCCGGCCGGCGGCGTCCATGCCCCGCGGGTTCGACACGTACAGCACCGGATCGCCCTGCGAGCGCAGTTGCACGCCCTGGTAAACGCTCGGCAAGAACCCGCTGCCCCAGAGCGACGCGCCGCCGTCGGGCGTCTTGCCCGAGACGAGCACGGAGAAGCCCGGCAGGTCGCTGTTTTCGGTCCCCAACCCATACGTGGCCCAGGCGCCCATGCCGGGCCGCCCGGGGCGCGGGCTGCCGGTGTGCAGGAGCAGTTGCGCCGGCGCGTGGTTGAACTGGTCGGTGTACATCGAGCGGACCACGGCCAGGTCGTCGGCCACTGAGGCGATATGCGGCAGCATGCTCGAGATCTCGGTGCCGCACGCGCCGTGGCGCGTGAACGTGTGCGGCGTGCCGAGCATCTTGGGATGTCCCTTGATGAAGGCGAACCGCTCGTTCTTCAAGAGCTCGTCGGGGCAGGGCTGGCCGTTGAGCTCGATCAGCTTGGGTTTGTAATCGAACAGGTCCAACTGCGATGGCGAACCGGCCATGTGCAGGTAAACGACCCGCTTGGCCTTCGCCGCATAGTGGCCCACGCGCGGCGCGAGTGGGTGCGTGCCCGTCGTCGCCTGCGGCGTGGCGGCCGTGGCCCGGGTCAGCAGCTCCTCGCCGAGCAGCGAGGCCAGGGCGACCTTGCCGACGCCCAGCCGGCAATCGCGAAAGAAATGCCGGCGGGTAATGTTCAGCAGCGACTCGCGCGCGATGGGGTTCATGGCCGAAGTTCCTGTAGCGCCCTGTGCGCATCAACCCTTGGTCAGTGTCTCATCCAGGTTCAACAGCACATTGGCCACGACGGTCCACGCGGCCAGCTCGGCCGTGTCCAAACCCGTGGGCACAGGCCCCAGCGGTTCGGTTGCCATACGGGCGGCAGCCTCTGGGTCCTGGCGATAGGCGGCCAGTTCGGACTCAACCAGCGCCACGAGCCGTGCCGTCTCGTCGGCCTCGGGCCGCCGCGCGACGCACAACCGGAAGCCGCGTTCGATCCGCTCTGCCGGCGAAGCCCCGGACTCCAGCAGCATGCGCCGCGCCAGGGCCTGTGCCGCTTCGACGAACACCGGATCGTTGAGCGTGACCAGGGCTTGCAGCGGCGTGTTCGAGCGCGACCGCCGCACGACGCACACCTCGCGGCTCGGGGCGTCGAAGGTGGTCATCATCGGGTGCGGCGACGTGCGGCGCCAGAACGTGTAGATGCCGCGGCGATAGCGGTCTTCGCCGGCGCTGGTGTTCCAGGTGTCGCCGCTGTAGACCACCTGCCACACGCCGTCTGGCTGCGGCGGCATCACACTGGGGCCATACATCTTCGCGCTCAACAGCCCGCTGGCCGCCAGCGCCTGATCGCGGACCATTTCGGCCTCGAGCCGGAGCCGCGGACCCCGGGCCAGCAGGCGGTTGTCCGGGTCGTGCGCCGCCAGTTCGGGCGCGACGTGCGACGATTGACGATACGTGGCCGAAAGCACGATCGTGCGATGCATCGCCTTCAGACTCCAATCCAACCGCACCAGCTCGGTGGCCAGCCAGTCGAGCAGCTCGGGATTCGTGGGCCGGTCGCCCTGCGTGCCGAAATCCTCGCACGTTTCGACGATGCCCCGGCCGAAATACTGCTCCCAGAGCCGGTTCACGAGGACCCGCGCGACCAAGGGATTGCGCGGATCGACGAGCCAGTGAGCCATCGTCAGGCGGTTTTTCGGCGCATCCTCGGGGAGCGCATGCAACACGGCCGGCACGCCGGCGCTCACCTCGTCGCTGGGGTCGAGGAAATTGCCGCGCAATTGAATCCGCGTCGTGCGCGGTTCGGCCAGCTCTTCATAGACGGGCGTCGAGGTGACGGCTGGCGGATTCTTTTGCAACTTGTCGAGCTCTTCGGCGGCGCGGGCCAAGGCGGGGTCGCGCTCCGTGTTGAACTTGGCCAGCTCGGCCCGTTGCTCGGGCGTGCGCTGGTCGACCGGCACCGCGGCGATCGCGCGAATCGACTCGGGAAGTTGCGCCATGTCGCCGCCGGTCAGCTCGGCCGGTACGGCCTGAAGCTGCGCTTCGAGTTGGGCCACGGCGGCCTGATGCGCGGCCAGGGCTTGTTCTTCTTCCGGCGTCGGCACCGGCAGCCTGGGGGCGTCGTCGTCCGTGTCGGCGTCGGCCGTGTTGTTCAGGAAGGCGAAGAACTGGTAATACTCGCGCTGCGTGAACGGGTCGTACTTGTGCGAATGGCACTGGCAGCAGTTGAACGTCGTGCCGAGCCAGACGGCGAACGTCGTGTTCACCCGATCGACCACGGCCGCGTTGCGAAATTCCTCGTTGTCGGTGCCGCCTTCGGTGTTGCACATCGTGTTGCGATGGAACCCCGTGGCGACGCGCTGGTCGACCGTCGCCTCGGGCAGCAAGTCGCCGGCCAGTTGCTCGATCGTGAACTCGTCGAACGGCAGGTCGCGGTTCAGCGCACGGATCACCCAATCGCGATACGGCCAGATCACCCGGCGATTGTCCTTTTCGTAGCCCTGGGTGTCGGCATACCGGGCCAGGTCGAGCCAGTGGCGCGCCCAGCGTTCGCCGTAATGCGGCGAGGCGAGCAGCCGATCGACCGCATGCTCGAAGGCCTGCGGCGACTCGTCGGCCAGAAACGTGTCGAGCTCTTCGAGCGTCGGCGGCAGGCCGATCAAGTCGAGGCTCGCCCGGCGCAGCCAGCTCGCGCGCGGCGCCGGGGGCGAGGGCTTCAATCCGGCGGCCTCGATCCGCGCCAGCACAAAGTAGTCGAGCTCGCCGCGCGGCCAGCTCAGGTCTTGCACCGCCGGCAGCGACGGGCGCACCGGCGCGACATAGGCCCAATGCTTCGGCTGCTCGTCGGTCGCCGCGTTGGCGTCGGCGTTCCACGGCGCGCCCGCATCAATCCAGGCTCGCAGCAGGCCGACTTCGACCGCTGTCAGCGGTTCGCCCTCGGGCGGCATCATCGAGTCGGCCACGAGCCCCGACACGAGATGAATCAAGCGGCTCTCGGCACTCTTGCCGGGCAGGATGTCGCGCCCCTGATCGCCGCCGTCGAGTGCGGCGGTGCGATCGTCGAGCCGCAGGCCCGACTCGCGCGTGTTGGGCCCATGGCATTCGTAACACCGGGCCGCCAACAGCGGCTGGATGTCGCGGGTAAAATCGACCGCCACGGTCGCCGCCGGCGGCAGCTTCGACAGATCGAGCGCGTCGTCCGCCAGGGCCGTGCCCGTGCAGGACCACAGCACGAACGGCAAGAGGGCCAGCGGCAGCAGCGTTTTCGCCATGTGACGCAACCTCGGCGACCGTCCGGGCGAAGGGGCAGGGCAGGATCGATCAGGCGGGAGCCCGAGCATGCCCCAAGGACCGGCCCGGGCCAAGCTTCCATTGTAGCCGGGCCAAGCGCCAAAGCGAAAAACCGGCCGGCACGTTGCTCGGCCGCGCCTCTGGAGCTGTTTTCAGCTACGCCGCGGTCTGGCTTGGTCCGAGAACTGTCGAAGGCGCCGGAAGCGGTTAGGGGGCCTCGAGTACCACATGTTCGGCGCTCACCAGCGCCCCGCGCTCGTCGGTGACGCTCAGGTAGCACACCAGCGGGCGGGCCGGCGGTAATTCGGCTTCGATCTGACCGTCGCGCAGCGCAGCGGGCTGGCTTTGCCAGTTGCGCATCTGCCAGGGGCCCGCGTCGGTCGTGTAATGCAGCTCGGCCAGCTTGAGCGGCACGGTGCTCACGACCGCGGCTGTGGCGCGCCCCTCGCGGACGATCATCTCGCCCACGCGCGGCAGCGGCGCGCCGCCCGTGAGCACGCTATCGACAAACAGCCCGATCTCGGCAGGCGCCCAACCGTCGGGATGGCTGTGCGGCATGCGCACGCGGACGCACAACTGGCGCGTGGCGGGCGTCAGGCGATACGACTTCTGATAGCTGTCGAGCGGGTAGGCGAAATCGTTGGTGCCGTTGACCCAGAGAATCGGGCAGCCGACGCCGCCGAGGTATTGCCGTGGATCGTAGTTGGCGTCCCAAAGCTCGGCCGCGGCCGGCTCGAGCGCCTTGAACTCGTCGACCCAGGCGCTGTTGTCGCGCAGGAAGCCGCAACCATAGACGGGCACCGCCACGGCGAGCCGATCGTCGAGCCCCGCGACGATCGAGGTGAGATAGCCACCCCAACTGATGCCGGTGATGCCGATGCGGCGCGGATCGACCTCCGGTCGCGACGCCAGCAGCGAGTGACCGCGAATCACCGCCGCGACGGCGTAATAGCTCCACAGGTCGCGCAGCTCGGCGGCGGTGAAGTTGCGAATCTTGGAGGCGCCATCCTGGTCGGGCCCGCCGTCGGCCAAGGGCATGCCGTCGGGCCCTCGGCCGGCCAGGTCCATGGCCAGGGCCGCATAGCCGCGCCGGGCCCACAGCTCGGCCCACTCGGCAAACGCCTTGCCGCCGCCGCCGTGCACGAGCACCATCGCGGGAAAGGGGCCCGCGCCCTCGGCCGGGCGGGCATAGTAAGCAAACACGCGCGTCGGCTGGCCGCCGCGGGGCTCGTTTTCGTAGTAGACCTCTTGCACGCTGCCGACCGTTTGCCCCCAGGTGGCCTGCGGCGGTTGCTGGAGCGCCTCGAGGTTCCAAGGGCCGGTCGACCGCACCGGTTCGGCGGCGCCGGCCGCGGTCTGCAAGGCCAGCAGCAGCGCGGCGCATAACCACGTTCGCGATTTCATGGATCGACCTTTCGCGGCAGCATGTTCCAACCGGGGAGCACGTACGTCGGGCTGCTATACTACGCCGCCTGTGGCAGGAATCCAGCAGGCTGAGCACGACCCGTGGCGCAAGTGGCCCCTTCATCTTCCGGCGCGGTCTTGATCACCGGCGCATCGCGCGGCATCGGCCGCGCGCTGGCCGAGGAGTTTGCGGCGCAAGGCCATGACCTCGTGCTCACGGCCCGCAACCGGCAGGAGCTCGACGAGCTGGCCCAATCGCTGCGCGCCCGGGGGCGGCAGGCGTGGGTCATGCCGGCCGATCTGACCCGACCGCAGGCCCCGCGGCAACTGTACGACCAGGTTGCCGCCGCGGGGATCGTGGTCGAAGTGCTCGTGAACAATGCCGGTTTTGGGAACTACGGCCGCTTCGACCAGATCGACTGGCCGCGCGAGGCCGAGCTGTTGCAGGTGAACATCACGGCCCTGACCGAGTTGACCAAGCTGTATGCTCGCGACATGGTCGCCCGGCGCCGAGGGCGGATCATGAACGTCGCCTCGACGGGCGCGTTTCAGCCGGGCCCGTTGTTGACCACGTACTACGCCAGCAAGGCCTACGTGCTCAGCTTTTCCGAGGCGCTGGCCTGCGAGCTGCGCGGGACGGGCGTGACGGTCACTTGCCTCTGTCCCGGCGCGACCCGGACGCACTTCATGCAACAGGCCGGCATGGACAACCTGCGGCTGTTCCGGCTGGGCCTGATGGACGCGCGCGACGTGGCCCGCTGCGGCTATCGCGGCACCCTGGCCGGCCGCACGGTGGTCGTGCCGGGCCTGATGAACAAGCTGGGTGTCTTTGCCGTGCGCTTCACGCCGCGCAATGTCGTCACGCGCATCGTTTATTGGCTGATGTCGCGGGCTTGAAGTCGCGGCAGCTTCACCGGCGAGTCGGCCATGAACCCGCAGCCTGCTGCCTTGGATTCGATTGCCTGGCCGCTACGAGGGCGCTGGCTGGCGGTGCTCGCGGGGCTCGTGCTATTGACGGTCGCGGCCTATTGGCCGGTCACGCGCGCCGAGTTTCTCGACTACGACGACCAGGACTACATCACGCGCAGCGACCTGGTCCAGGGCGGCCTGTCTGGCAGCACGCTGCGCCGCGCGCTGGTCGAGGTGCACGCCTACAACTGGCATCCCGTGACTACGCTGACCCACGCGGCCGATTGGCAGTGGTTCGGCGATCGGGCCGAATCGCACCACGCGGTCAGCCTCGCGTGGCACGTCGCCTCGGTCGTGTTGGCGTGCTTCGTCTTTGGCACGCTGTTTTCCAGCCGCACGGCGGGGCTCGTCGTGGCGGCGCTCGTGGCCGTGCATCCGGTGAACGTCGAAAGCGTGGCGTGGCTGGCCGAGCGCAAGAACGTCGTCAGCCATTTCTTCCTGCTGGCGACCGTCGGCGCGTGGATCGCCTATGCCCGCCGGCCGAGCGGGCTCCGCTACAGCGTTGTTTTCGTGTGCCTGGCGCTGGGGCTGATGGCCAAGCCGATGCTGGTCACGCTGCCGTGCGTGTTGCTGCTGCTGGACGTCTGGCCGCTGGGCCGGTGGTCGGGCGATCGAGCGACGCAGTTCCGGTTGTTGCTCGAAAAATTGCCGCTGTTGGCGCTCAGCGCGGCAGCCAGCTATGCCGTGCTCGCGGCCCAGGGGCATCGGCAAGCGGGCCTCGACAGCGTACCGCTGGCGGCCCGGCTGCAAAACGCCGCGATCAGCTACGCGGCCTACCTGGGCAAACTCATCGCGCCGGTCCACTTGTCGGTGTTCTATCCGCACCCGGGCAGCGCGTTTCGCCCGGCGGCGCTGGGTGTGTCGTTGGTTGTGATCGTCGGGCTGACCGTGGTCGCCGTCGGCGCGCGCCGCTCAAGGCCGCAACTGCTGCTGGGCTGGCTGTGGTTTCTCGGCATGCTCGTGCCGGTCATCGGGCTGGTACAGGTGGGCAATCAGGCCCTGGCCGATCGCTACTTGTATGGGCCCGAGCTGGGGCTGTTCCTGGCCTTGGCTTGTGAGTCGCACGCCTGGGCGGCGTCGCGCTTCCGCGCGCCGCTGGGCGTGGCCTCGCTGCTGGTCGTGCTGCTGCTGGCCGGGCTGACGTTTCGGCAAGCAGGCTACTGGCACGACACCTATTCGCTGTTTCAGCATGCCCTCGAGATCGACGAGCGCAATTACCTGGCCCAACACCTGGTCGGCGAGGCGTTGGTCGACCGCGGCCAACTCGAGGAGGGCCTCGCACATCTCGATCGGGCCGTCGCGCTGGCGCCGCGGCAGCCGCGTCCGCGCCTGGCGCGGGGCCTGGCCTTGTATCGACTGGGGCGCTATGGCGAGGCGCTGGGCGAGTACAACGCCGCCTTGGCCGGCGTGCAAACGATCGGCTACGGCTTCAACGGGCGCGGCGCGGTGCTCTTGGCCCTGGGGCAAGCCGAAGCGGCGGCAGCCGATTTTCGCCGGGCGCTGCAGCTCGATCCGCGCGATCGGCCGGCGCAGCACAATCTGGCGCTCGCCGAGGGGATCGTCGGGCTGCAGCGCGGCGATGCGCAGGCGGCCGCCTCCGCGCTGCGGCGGGCGCTGGAGCTCGAGCCTCGCGATGCGGCGGCGTGGACCTACCTGGGCCTGGCGCTGGTTGCCGGGGGCCAAGACGCCGACGCGGCCGCGGCCTATCGTGAGGCACTGACGATCACTCCTTTCGACCCGGCGGCCACGAACAACCTGGCGAACCTGCTGATCTCGAGCCGCGACCCGCGGGTGCGCGACCCAGCGGCCGCCGTGGCCTTGGTCAAATCGCTGTGCGAGCAGACGCACTACGGTTCGGCCCAACTCCTGGCAGTGCTGGCCGCCGCCTATCACGCCGCAGGGCAGACCGCCGACGCGATCCGCACGGCCGAGCAGGCCCTGGCGCTCCCCAACGTCCCGCCCACCCTGCGGGCCCAGATTGCCAACAACCTGGGTGCGTTTCGTGAGGCGGCGGGCAGTTCGACGCCCCCCTGAGTGCCCATCGACGACCTGCGCCGCGTGTTCTAACCTCATTTCCGCATGCGCGCGTTGCTTCCCGTTCGGGTGCGCTGCGCAGGCAGGGTTCTTTAATCCGTTCCTCGACCTGCAGGTGATTCGTGGCTTCTCCTTTGGCACATAGTCTGGCCGGGTTGGCGGTGGGGAGCGTGATGCAGCCGCGGTTGCTGAGGCACCGCGCCGCTTGGCTGGCCTTCTCGGTCTTCGCGGCCAATGCGCCCGATTTCGATATCCTGTTCGGCCTGCTGGCCGGCCGGATCAACTTCTATCACCACCACGCCAGCCATTCGTTCGTGGCGCTGGCGGGCTTCGCCCTCGTCGCGGGACTGGCGCTCGCGCGGCCGGCGCGGTCGTTTCCCCGCGCCTTTGCCGCGGCGGCGGCGCTGTACGGCTCGCATCTGCTCATCGACGTGCTCTGCGGACCGGTCCACGAGGAGGGGGGTTCGCCCTGGTTCTGGCCGTTGTCATCCGAGCAGGTCCGCTCGCCGGTGACGCTTTTTGCGGGCATCCGTCACGGCGGCTCGGTGGCCTCGGTCGGCGAGTTCTTCGATCAATTCTTCTCCTGGCACAACGTCGAGGCCCTGATCCTCGAGCTGTTCTTGATGGTGCCCTGGGTGATCGTGGCCGCCTGGAGCTTGGCACGACGGCGCGAAGCCGCGCTGCGCAACCGCTGGCCGCATCCCACCGGGCCGGTGTCGCCGGAGTATCAATTGCTCAAGTTGCGGCTCCTGCAATTAGAGCGGTGGAACTACGCGGCGCAGGTCGTGGGCCTCGTGGCGATCACCACGCTGCCGATGGTCGTGGCCGGGCTGCGCAACGTGCAGACCAGCGAGATCAACACCGAGCAACTGGTGTTGCGCGATCCCGAGGGGCGACATTGCGCGTCGATGTTTGTCCGCCGCGACGGCCAGCCAATGCTCGTCTTCTACGATCCGCAAGGCGGCGACCGGATGCTGCTGGGCCTGAACGACGACTTCCAGCCGATGCTGGCCCTGATGGGCAAAGACGAACTGGCGCGGTTTGCGATCAAGCTGGAGAAAGACAACCGCCCCATGCTGGCGCTGGTCAATCAGCAGCGATCGCGCAGCGTCCTGGCGATTCGTACCGACGGGGCCGCCGAACTGAGCTTTTACAACGACAACGGCGGCGAGCTGATCCGCCTGCCCCAGGGGGTGATGGACCGATAATTGCACCCCCAAGCGGCAAATCGCCGCTGCGTTGGACCGGTCCCGGGGGGGCTGTTAGACTCGATTGAACCTGCATTCAAGCACCGCTACGCCCCGGGGGGGCCGTCTCGGTCGGCCGGGATCAAGCTTGCTCGCTCGTCTGTGTTCGATCGATCGATGTCGGGTCGTTGTTGCGCTGGCGCTGCTGTTTCTCGCTGCGCGGCCGGCGCTGGCCGCGGTGCCCGACCCTCAATCCGCCGGCATCGGCCGGGTGGTCGACGATTTTCAATTGCCCGATGCCCGCGGGGCGCAGCGCAAGCTGAGCGACTTGACGGCGGGCCATGACGTCGTGGTCGTGGTCTTCCTGGGCACTGAATGCCCCATGGCCCGGCTCTACGCGCCGCTCTTGTCGCGGATGGCCGGCGAGTATGGCAAGCGGCGGGTCGCGTTCCTGGCCGTCGATTCGAATCGCCAGGATTCGCTGGTGGAAATGCTGCACTACGCGCGGGTCTACGACCTGACGATTCCCTTTCTGCGCGACGGCGGCAACGCGGTCGCCGACCTGTTTGCCGCCGAGCGCACGCCCGAGGTGTTCGTGCTCGACCGCGAGCGCAAGATTCGCTACCGGGGCCGGATCGACGACCGCTACGGCGTCGGCACGCAGCGCGACCACGCGGCCAGCCAAGAGCTGCGCGCGGCGCTCGATGCCTTGCTCGCGGGGCGCGAAGTCGTGGTCCCGGTGACCCAGGCGCCGGGCTGCCGGATCGGCCGGGTGCGCCCGGTGAGCGCGGCGCCGACCGTGACCTGGTCCCGGCAAATCTCCCGGCTGTTCCAGCAACGCTGCCAGGAGTGTCATCGGCCGGGGCAGATCGGGCCGTTTCCGCTGTTGACTTACGACGACGTCGCCGGCTGGAGCGAGATGATCGGCGAGGTGGTCGAGCAGCGCCGGATGCCGCCCTGGCACGCGAGTCCCGAGTATGGCGATTGGATCGGCGAGGCGCGGTTGTCGGACGAGGAATTGGAGCTCGTCCGCGCCTGGGTCGACCAGGGCGCGCCCGAGGGCGACCCTGCCGAACTGCCGCCGCCGCGCAAATTCGTCGAGGGCTGGCAGATTCCCAATCCGGACCAGGTGGTCTACATGAGCGATCGGCCGTTTACCGTTCCGGCCGAGGGCGCCGTCGAATACCAATGGTTCGTGGCCGATCCGCACTTCACCGAGGACAAGTGGATCCAGGCCGCCGAGGCCCGCCCGGGCAACCCGGCCGTCGTGCATCACGTGACGGTCTATTTCAAGCCTCCGGGGCTGATGACCTGGAAGCTCGAACTGAACGATCGAATCAACGTCGTGGCCGGCTATGCGCCCGGCAAGCGCCCGGTGGAAGACGTGTCGTGGAAGGGGCAAGCGCTATACGTGCCGGCCGGATCGCAGTTCGTCTTTGAGATGCACTACACGTCGAACGGCACCGCGCAGCCCGACCGCAGCTCGATCGCGCTCACCTTCGCCGATCCGGCCCAGGTCAAGAAACAGTTGTCGGTCGTGATGGTGGCCAACACCCAGTTCACGATCCCGCCGCAGGAGGCCGACTATCCGGTCGAGGCGAGCTACGTGTTCGACGAGGATTCGCTGCTCTATGCCCTGAGCCCGCACATGCATCTGCGCGGCAAGACGTTCCGTTTCGAGGCGCAATATCCGGACGGCGCGCGGGAAATTCTGCTCGACATCCCGCGGTTCGATTTCAACTGGCAGACCGACTACCAGATGCGCGAGCCCAAGCGCGTACCGGCCGGCACGAAGGTCTTTTGCACGGCGACGTTCGACAACTCGGCCGAGAACCTGGCCAATCCCGATCCCGGCCAGACGGTGCGCTGGGGCGATCAGACTTGGGAAGAAATGATGATCGGGGGCATGGCCATCGCGCCGGCCGATCAGGATCTCGCGGCCGGCATCGGCAAACCGGCGATGGTGATCAACAGCCGACCGTCGCCGGCCCGCGTGGCGCTGGCCGCAGTGGCGGGCCTGGTCGGCCTGGGCATGCTGACGGGCCTGCTGGCGTGGTTCGTGCAACGGTGGCGCCATCCGCTGGTCGCGGCCAGCGCGAGTTAGCTGTGCCCAGCGGTGCGGCTCGACTACGCTAGGTGCCATCCTGCTTCCAGAATTGCCCCGGCGAGCGGTTTGTTCGCCTGAACCGTTTCGCCCAGCATTCATGGCTACGACGTCGACGCTCGAACCTTCGCCCCCTGTGCCCGAGGCCCCGGCTCAGCCGCCGCGGCTGTGGTTCGTCGACAACCTGCGGGTGTTCATCATCATCGTGGTGCTCACGCATCACATGGGAAACCCCTACGGCAGCCGCGGCTGGTGGTATTACATGCTGCCCGAGTCGCAGCCCACGAGCAAAGCCACGTCGCGGCTGATGATGCTCAACCCCAGCTTCACGATGGCCGTGTTGCTGACGTTTTCCGGCTATTTGTTGCCGACGTCGTTCGACCGCCGGGGAATGCGCTCGTACACTGTCGAGAAATTCATCCGCCTGGGCATTCCGCTGCTGTTGGGCGGCATGGTGATGTTGCCGCTGCTGCAGTACTACGCGTTCCACATGCATTGGGGCTATCGGGGCTACGCCTCGTTCTGGGACTACTATGCCCAGGCCTGGATGGGTTGGGGTGAGCGGCCGCCGAACTGGAACGGCCCCGGCTGGCCCGACCGCAACTTGGGCCACTTGTGGTACATCGAGCACCTGCTGTTCTACTCGGTCTGCTACGGCCTGTGGCGCTGGTGGTTTGCGCCGGGGACGACGCGGGCCGAGCACGGACCGCTGCCGGGGCATCTGGCGATCCTGGGGTATGGCATCCTGATCGGCCTGATCACCTTCGCGGTGCGGATCTTCTGGTCGTACAACGACGTCACGACGGTCTTGGGCTTTTTGCAGATCGACATGTCGCATCTGCCGCAGTGGCTGCCGTTCTTCTTCGTCGGCCTGGCGGCCTACCGCTATCAATGGCTCTACCGGCTCCCGGCGCGCACCGGCTACGTGTGGTTCGCCGTGGCCGTGGCGCTGGCGGCGTTCAACGTGTTTGTCGCCGTGCTGCCTTGGTTCGAGCCCTACTTCTTGAGCCTCACGGCCCACCACGCCGGGTTCACGCTGCCCAACTTTTGCAAGTCGATGTGGGAATCGCTGTGGTGCACGAGCGCCGCCGTCGGGCTGATCGTCGTGTTCCGCGAGCATCTCCAAGTGCGGCTGCCGCTGACCGTGGCCATGGCGGCGAGCGCCTACGCGGTGCACGTGTTTCATCCGCCGATGGTCGTGGGCCTGCAGTTCGCCATGGACAGTTGGAACGCATCGGCCTTTACCAAGTATGCCGTGGGCAGCCTGCTGAGCGTCGTCTTGTGCTATGGCGTCGCGCATTGGTTCATTCTGCGCATTCCCTACGCGCGGCGAATCCTTTAGGTGCTGCATGGCGGAACCCGCGGTCGACGTCGCCGTGATCGGCGCAGGCATCACCGGCCTGGCGGCGGCGCTCGAGGCACGCGCGCTGCAACCCGACGCCCAGGTGGTCGTGCTCGAAGCCTCGGCGCGCGCAGGCGGCGTGTTGCAAACCGAGTTTCGCGACGGCTGGTGCCTGGAACGCAGCGCGGACAATTTCATCACCAACGTGCCCGGCGGGGTCGAGCTGTGTCGACGGTTGGGCCTGACGGATGAGCTGGTCCGCACCAACGAGGCACATCGCAGCACGTATGTCGTCCATGCCGGCCGGCTCCACGAAGTGCCCGAGGGCTTCCTGCTGATGGCGCCGGCCAAGCTGGGGCCAATCTTGCGCACGCCCATCTTGAGCCTGGCGGGCAAGCTGCGCCTGGCGTGTGAATTTTTGATTCCGGCGCGCAAGACGCAGGACGACGAGAGCCTGGCGTCGTTTGTGCGCCGCCGGCTCGGGCGCGAGACCTTTGAGCGACTGGTCCAGCCGTTGGTCGGCGGGATCTACACGGCCGACGCCGAACAGCTCAGTTTGCAGGCGACGCTGCCGCGGTTTCTCGACATGGAGGCCCGCCACGGCAGCTTGATCCGTGCGGCCCGCGCCGAGCGGCGCGCCCAACCGCCCGCGCAGGGCAGCGGGGCGCGCTACAGCTTGTTCGTCACGCCCCGCCGCGGGATGAGCAGTCTGGCCGACGCTGCCATAGCGCAGCTTCCATCGGGCTGCGTGCAATGCGAGACGCGCGTCGAGCGCCTGCAACACTCGGGCACGGCCTGGGAGCTGGAGCTTGCGGCGGCCGACGGTTCGCGGCGTTCGCTCGTGGCGCGCAGCGTAATCTTGGCCGTGCCGGCGTGGCAGGCGCAGCGGCTGCTCGAACCGAGCGACGCGCTCCTGGCGCGGCTGTTGGGTACGATCCCCTATGCCGACAGCGCGATCGCGCTGGTGGGCTATCGCCGCGAGCAGATTGCCCATCCGCTCGATGCCTTCGGGTTCGTCGTGCCCGAGGTCGAACGGCGGCCGATCCTGGCTTGTAGCTTCAGCAGCGTGAAATACCCGGACCGCGCGCCGGCGGGCCACGAACTGTTGCGCGTGTTCCTGGGCGGCGCGGCGCGGCCACAGCAGCTCGAACTGACCGACGACGAGTTGCGCCGCATCGTGGCCGACGAGCTCGGCGACCTGTTGGGCATTACCGGCGACCCGGTGCTGTTCGAGGTGCAACGATGGCGGCGGGCCATGCCGCAATATCACCTCGGTCATCTGGAGCGCGTCGCGCAAATCGAGGCCCACGCCGCGGCGTTGCCGCGCCTGGCCCTGGCCGGCAGTGCCTATCGCGGCGTCGGCGTGCCGCATTGCATCGTCAGCGGCGAAACCGCGGCGCGGCAGGTGATCGACGCGGCCCCTGGCTGAGCGCGGGTCGGCACTTTATGCCCGCATCTCGCGCTCGGTAATCGAGCCGCGGTTGAGACAGTCGATCAGCTGGCGCAGCCGGCCCAGATTGCGGCGGTTGAACCGGAACGACAGCCGCGTCAGGTGCGCGAGTTCTTTTTCTTCGGCTTCGCCAGGCAACGGTCCCGAGACCTGAAACACGCCCTCGGTGAGCAGGTCGGCGAAGTGCGTCTGGACCGCTTCCATCAGCGCGGGCGACGGCGGCTGCATCAGCCGCAGCACCAACAGGCGGTTGACGTAGCGCATGCTGTGGTAATTGCGATAGAAATTGAGGATCTCCTCCACGGCCGTATCGAGCCGATCGGTCACGATGTAGAGCGACAGGTCTTCCTCCGAGATCAGCTTGGCGCCGAGCAGGCGTTTGCGCACAAACGCGTCCCAATCGTGCCAGAAGTCGCCGCCGGCGGCGTCGAGGAACACGGTCGGTACCATGTCGCGTTTGCCCGTCTGTAACAGGGTCAGCACTTCGAGCCCTTCGTCGAGCGTGCCAAACCCGCCGGGCAGCATGCAGACGGCGTCGCATTCTTTGACGAACATGAGCTTGCGGGTGAAGAAATATTTCATGTGCACCAGCTTCGCGTCGCCGGCAATGATTGAATTGGCCGACTGCTCGAAGGGAAGCATGATGTTCAAGCCCATCGAGTTCTCGCGGCCCGCGCCGACGTGCCCGGCCTCCATGATGCCGCTGGCGGCGCCGGTGACGACGAGCCATTTTTCGGCTGCCATCCGCCGGCCGAATTCGACCGCCTGCTGATAGGCCGGCTCGTGGGGCAGTGTGCGCGCCGAACCGAACACCGTGACCTTGCGTCGCACGCGATAGGGCGAGAACACCTTGAAGGCATAACGCAGCTCGCGCAGCGCACGGCTGAGAATCTTCAAGTCGCCGCGGCTGGTGCGGTCGCGGAGCAGCTTGTCGGCCGATTCCTTGATCTCGGCCACCAGGGCCAGCATTTGCTCCCGGTCAGGCACGGCCTCGAGCATCTCAGGCAGCGAGCCCAATGGGTCGGATGGGCTCGAATCGCTCGAAACGAGATCGCTCACGAGAAGGTTCCCCGGTGCCGCCTGAAATCTATCACCGTAGGGCTGTATTATATTTGTCGTCGCGCATGCGACGTGTTGGCCAACGCGAAGGTGCGTAATTTGCGACGAGCTCGCGCAGACACTTGGTCGGCACCTGCCCGCACGTACACTTGCTGTCGCGGTCGTGCTTGCGGGCACCTGCCGTACGGCTTAAACTTGCCTGCCGAGATGGCCCAGATTTTGCAAGAGCCCCCGATAACGATCGTCGAGCTGGATGACAGCTACGATGCGCTCGACGTTGCCCGGAGCCGCGAGATTCAGGAGCTGCTGTTGGGTCCGGCCCTAGCGGGCGAGCAGCCCATTTTGCTGCTCGATTTTGGCCGGACGAGCTATTTCGGCTCGAACTTCATCGAGCTGCTGTTCCGCACCTGGAAGCGTGCCCGCGAGCGCAACGGGCGGTTGGCGGTTTGTGGACTATCGCCGTTCTGCCGCGACGTGTTGCGCACGGCGCGGCTGGACACGATGTGGGACTTCTACGCCGATCGCGCCACGGCGCTGGCGGCGCTGCGCGGAGCGGCTGCTTAGCGGCCGACGGCGTCCTCGGCTGGGCCTGGCAGGAGCGGGGCCCGGAGGGCCGCCGAGGCTCAGGCGACCGGCCGGCGGCAGTGCTGATAGGCCAGAATCAGCTCGTAAAGGTCCGACGAGATCGACACTTCGTCGTGCTCGAAGTCGCGCAGCCAGGTGCGCTTGCTCTGGACCGCGTCGACCAACAGCGGCAAGACTTCGCCGAGCGGGACATTGACCCGGTTTTGCGAGTCGCGCGTGGCGAAATCGGTATCGGGGCTCTGAAAGATTCGCAGATGGCAACGGGCCATGGACGCGTCCTTACGTCGATTGCACGAGTGATGGGCGAACGAACGCTGGCATGATCGCCACCGCGCTGCCTGCTCCGCAGGCATCTCGTTTCCTGGCGCGGTACACCCCTGAGCGCGTCACGAGTAATCGGTCCGACCCGCGTGAGAAGTTGAAACAAAAAGCACGAGGAGTCTGCTGCCAGCTCTGCGCGCTGCCGGCTGCGCGCAGAGATTGCTTGACACTGTTTGCGGCAATTCCTAGATTGCCCAAAGGCATTTAACCCGTTGACGGGAAATTTCTTGCGCTCCGATCAGGCTGATCACGAAGCGGCCACACGCGCGGCCGACGGTGGCAGGACGCTCCCGGAACAGGCGACCGCGGTCGTTGTCTGTCTCGAAGCGCCCTCCGCGGCGGCTGCCAGCGAAAGCAGCGCGCCGCCCGCTGGCGTACCGCCGCTCGATTTGAAGGCGATTGCCAAAGGCTTGCGCTGGCCCGTCGCGCGCGTCCGCGCGGCGGTCGAGCTGCTCGATGCCGGCAACACCGTGCCGTTCATCACGCGGTTCCGCCGCGATGCCACGGGCGGCATGGACGAAGAGCAGGTGCACGCCTTGCAGGTTGCCGTGGCCCAGGCGCGGCAGTTGAACGAGCGCAAGGGAACGATACTCCGCTCGATCGAGGCGCAAGGCCGGCTGACGAGCGAGCTGGCCGAGGCCATCCGCGCGGAGACTTCTACCAAGCGCCTCGAAGACTTGTACCTGCCCTTCAAGCCCAAGAAGCAGACCTGGGCCACGCAGGCGCGCGAACGAGGGCTGGCGCCTCTGGCCGAGGCGATTCTTGTGGCCGATCCCGGGACCGGCGATCCGGCCGAATTGGCGGCGCGCTTGGTCGACGCCGAACGCGGTGTGCCGACGGTCGAGGATGCCCTGGCCGGCGCCGGACACATCCTGGCCGAACAGTTCGCCGAGCTGGCCGAGCTGCGTTCTCGCCTGCGATGGTTGATGTGCCGCACCGGTCAACTGGTCGCCGCGAAGCTTGACGAGCCGAACGAACGGGCCGAGGGTTTTCGCGACTTTTTCGATTTCCGCCAAGAGCTGCGGCGAATGCCGCCGCACCGTGTCCTGGCGATCAATCGCGGCGAGCGCTTCAAGGTGCTACGGGTACGGATCGACGCCGACCAGGAAGCCATGCTCGCGGCCGTCGATGCCGCGGTCGTGCATGCCGGGCATCCGCATGCCGAGTTCCTGCAGGCCTGCGGGCGCGATGCCCTGCGGCGGCTGCTCTGGCCGAGTCTCGAACGGGAAGTCCGCCGCGAGCTGACCGAACGCGCCGAAACGCACGCGGTCGGCGTGTTTGCCCGCAACCTGCGCAATCTGCTGTTGCAGCCTCCGGTCCGCGGTCGGCGCGTGCTGGCGATCGATCCCGGGTTTCGCAGCGGTTGCAAGCTCGTCGCGCTCGATGAATTCGGCCAGCTGCTCGAGCACGGCCTCGTGCATGTGATCGGCGCCGCCGACGTCCGGGCCCAAGCCACGCAGACGATTCTCGAACTGGTGCGGCGCCACGAGCTCGACGTCGTCGCGATCGGCAACGGGGCCGCCTGCCGGGCCACCGAACAATTGGTCGCCGAGCTGATCGAGGCCCAGCCCGAGGCCGAGCGCTTCGATTACGTGATCGTCAACGAGGCAGGTGCCAGCGTCTATTCGGCCAGCCCTGCGGCGCGCGAAGAGCTTCCGCAGCTCGAAGCCAGCGTGCGCAGTGCCGTATCGATCGGCCGACGGCTGCAAGATCCGCTGAGCGAACTGGTCAAGATCGAGCCTTCCAGCATCGGCGTCGGCCTGTACCAGCACGACGTCAAGTCGAAGCATTTGCGCACCTCGTTGGACGACGTCGTGGCCTCGTGCGTGAACTTTGTCGGCGTCGACCTGAACACGGCCAGCGCCGCGTTGCTGCGCTACGTGTCGGGCTTGAACCAGGCCACCGCGCGGCGGGTGATCGAACACCGCGCCGAACATGGTCCGTTTGCCGATCGCGAGGCCTTGAAGGCGGTGCCCGGCCTCGGCGAGGCATCCTTCGTTCAATCGGCCGGCTTCTTGAAGATCGTCGACGGTACGAACCCGTTGGACGCGACCTGGATTCACCCGGAAAACTACGACGTCGCCGAGCGGTTGCTGGCGCGCTTCGGGTTTGCGCCGCAGGACCTGCGCGATCGCGAACGGGTCGCGGCCCTGGCCTCGGGGCTGGCCGACGCCGATCCGGCCGCTTTGGCCGCCGAGCTGGGCGTCGGCGAATGGACGTTGCAGGACCTGGTCGCGCAACTCTCGCGCCCCGGCCGCGATCCACGCGAAGACCTGCCGCCTCCGATCTTCAAGCGCGGCATCCTGAAGCTCGAAGACCTGGCGATCGGCATGGAACTGGCCGGTCGGGTCTTGAACGTCGTCGACTTCGGCGCGTTCGTCGACATCGGGTTGAACTACAGCGGCCTCGTGCACCTCAGCCAACTGGCCGATCGCTATGTGGCCAGCCCGCATGAAATCGTTTCGGTCGGCGACGTCGTCACGGTCTGGGTCCTGGGGATCGACAAGAGCCGCCGGCGCGTCTCGCTGACGATGCTTTCGCCCCAGGTTCGCGAGCAGCTCGCGGCGCGCGAAGCGACCGGCGCCACGGCGGGCAGCAGCCGCATGGGCCGGACGCGGCGCCGGACGCGGCCCGCCACCTTGCCCACCGAGGTGCTCGAATCGCAAGCGGCCGAATCTCAGGCGACGAGCGAGCACGCCCCGGCAGCCGCAAGCGGCGATCGCCCGCTACGCGGAGGGCGGCGCCGGATGACGCGCGCGGTCGGGCGCGGTACGGCCCGCCAAGACCAGAAGCAATCGCGGCAGCCGCCCAAGCCGCTTTCGACGGCGATGCAGGAAGGCCGCGAACCGCTACGCAGCTTCGGCGAGTTGAAGCTGTTCCTCGATGCGCGTGGCCAATCGCCTTCCACGCGGTAGAATTGAATCCGCCGGCATGCAGGCATGTTGCCGCCGGGCGGTCGCGTTCTTGGTCTTCTTGCGGTGTCTCGACGGCGATGGATTTTCAGCAACGGCTCGAGAAAGCGGTGCAGCGCGGCACGCGCGCCAATGAAGAAGAAATGCGCCGCGCGCAGCAGAACGCCGCGTCGCTCGAAGAGGCCCGCGGGCTGCATACCAAGTTCCGCTTGGAGCTGTCCGAGCAGATCGAAGCGTGCCTGCGACAGGTGGCCCATCACTTTCCCGGCTTCCAGTTTGCCACGCTGGTGAGTGATCTGGGGTGGGGCGCCAAGATCACGCGCGACGATTTCGGCCCGGCCGACGGCGGGAAACGCGGCAACTATTTCAGCCGCTTGGAAATGGCCATTCGCCCGTTCAGCGAAGCGCGGGTCCTCGAGCTCGTGGCCAAGGGGACCATTCGCAACAAAGAAGTCTTCAGCCGGCAACAGTTTCAGCGGCTCGACGAGGTCGACCTCACCTCGTTTCACAGCCTGATCGACTTCTGGACGCTCGAATACGCCGAGCTCTACGCCAGGCAGCGCTAATGCGCTGGGCTCTGCGCCCAGCGTGCCTGACGGCCGGCTAATTGCGCTGGGCTCTGCGCCCAGCGTGCCTGACGGCCGGCTAATTGCGCTGGGCTCTGCGCCCAGCGTGCCTGACGGCGGGCTCATTGCGCTGGCACTATACGCTCAGCGTGCCTTGCGGCGGGTTCATTGCGCTGGCACTGCGTCCGGCGGGCCGTGGCGTTTGGCCTACACCGGTGCTCGAACCAGATCGGCCAGCGAATCGAGCGCGCCCAGAACCAGCTCGGGCGAGACCTCGCTCCAGCCCGAGAGCCGGTGCCGGACGATCGCCAGCTTGCAGCCTTCGAACGCCTCAAGCAGGTCGTCGGGCAGATTGCTGAATCCGGTGACGGGCACCCCGGTCGGCCCTTCGTGATCTCCTGCCGGCGCGACAGCGGCCGTTTCCCAGGGCACTTCGTCGTCGCTGTCGGTCGTCTCGCCGTCCGTCGAGTGTCCCCCGGACATGAAGTCCTCTTCGGCGTGCGACGTCGCGGTCGACGAATCCCCGGGCGCCGACTCGGCGGCGGAGGAGGCATCTGCGGCCGTCTCGTCGCCGTAGGTTTCTGCTTCCTCGGCCGGGGCGAGCGGCTCACGATCGGCCACGGCGCCGTGCGCGTCGAAACGCTGGGCCCGCATGTCAGCCACCGACCAGCCTTCGAGCCGCGCCCCCTCGAGCCACAGCTCGGCGTCGTGCCAGTCGAGCGCGGCTTGGAAATGGCTCCAGTACAGCGCCGGGTACTGGGCCCGCGTCGCAGCGAACCGCTCGTGCACGCGTCGCAGCCGGCCGACGTGCTGGCTCGTTACGCCGCCGACGCGCCGGGCCCAGGCCTCGTCCGAGTAGACCTGCACCGACGCGCCCGACTCGATCAGCGCCTGGCGCCACTCTTGAATGATGCGCCCTTTTTCCCAGTTGGTCGTGCTGACCAACCGCTGCCACTCGCCGACAAACAGATCGCTCGTCGTCTCGACCAGGCGGTCCGCATCGGTTGCGCCGGGTGTATGCACAGAGGACGCGTCGTCCATGTTGGCTGGTTCCTTGGAGAGTGCCGGCGCGAGCAGGGCGCGTGCGATTCCGACGTCTGCTGCGCGGCTGCGGCGCCGCGCGGGCGGGTGATTCTAATCGATCGCCAACACACCCGCCAGCGGCCGGAAAATCCGAAAAAACCGGCGTGTTTTGCCCTGGTTCGCCGGCTCAGGCCAACGGTCGATTGGCCGTTTCTTCGGCGACGAAACTGGCCGTTTTATGCGAACCGTCGCAGAAAGGTTTGCGCTGCGATTGACCGCAGCGGCACAACGCGACCAGCGGCTTGTCGGCCGGTGCGGTGAACTCCTGGCCCAGGTGATCGACGATCGTCACCGGTCCCTCGACGACCAACGGACCGTTCACGCGACAACGAATGCGCACGTTCGACATGGATCAGGTTCCTTCGCGCGGGCCCCAGACCGCGGCACGGGCCAGGATCTTCGCGCCCAACACCAATGCCCGTTCGTCGACGTCGAACCGCGGATGATGCAGCGGCGGCGCGGGCTCGGGCGTCGGGCTGCAGCCCAGCCGCAGCATCGCGCCGGGCACGTGTTCGAGATAGTGGGCAAAATCCTCGGCCCCCATGCTCGGCCGCGGCAGGTCGTATACGCCGTCGCCCACCACGTCTTCGGCCGCACGGCGCAGCAGCGCTGTGATCGCGGCATGGTTTTCTACGGCGGCCGTCCCGTCGTGAATCTTCAAGTCGATCTGGGTGCCGGTCGCGGCGGCGATGCCGGCGACCACCTGCGCGATTTGCTCCTTGGCCCGGGCTCGCGCCGTGCGATGCAACGTGCGCAGTGTCCCGCGGAGGCGCATCTCGGCCGGGATCACGTTGCGATTCTGGCCGGCCTCGACGTGCCCGAAGGTCAGCACCACCGGCTCTTGGGCGTCGACCGCGCGGGGCAGTTGCTGGTTGAGTGCCGAAATCAACAGGGCCCCGGCGGCCACCGGGTCGCAGGCCTCGTGAGGGCGGGCAGCATGTCCGCCGCGGCCGACGATCGTGATGTCGACATCGTCGCACGAGGCCGTCAACGGGCCCACGCGCAGGCCCACCTGGCCGACCGGCTTGCTCGGGTCCATGTGCAGCGCAACGATTGCCTGCACGCCCTCGAGCGCGCCGGCGTCGATCATTTCGAAGGCCCCCAGGCCCGTTTCCTCGGCCGGTTGAAAAATGGCCCGCCAATGTGCGCCGGGCGGCAGCAGGTTGCCCGCGGCATGCAGGCCCATGATGGCTCCCAGCAGCGTCGTCGCATGAGCGTCGTGCCCGCAGGCATGCATCAGCCCCGGCGATTGGCTGCGATAGGGAACGTCGTTTTGTTCGTCGATTCGCAGTGCGTCGATATCCGCCCGCAGGGCGACGCGGCGCAGCTCACCAGCGGCGCTGTCGATCATCAGTCCGCGCCCGTCGGGCGCGAGCCGTGGCACGTAGCCCAGCTCGCTCACGCGCTCGGCGAGAAAGGCGGTCGTCGCGCGTTCGCAGCCGCTCGGCTCAGGATGCGCGTGCAAGTGCCGGCGCACGGCGACCAGCCGGTCGAAGGCGGCCTCGATTGCGCGATCTACGACGCTGGTCCAGTTTTCACTCATGGCGCTGTGCCGCGAATTCATTCGCCGCCGTTCAACCGTAACTCAAGCGCGACGGCGTGCCACGCTGGATCGGCACATCGAACAGCCGGGGCCGGTCGCCGGCAAACGACTCGCGCAACAGGGCCGACAGTTCGTCGGGCTCGGTCACGCGCTGCGCTTCGACGCCCAACGATCGAGCCAGACCCACCAGGTCGACCTCCGGCTCGTTCAAGTCGAGACCCACGAAGCGGCCGGCCGAGGCCTGAGGCAGTTTCATGCCCTGGGCGCCGACCTTGAGGATCTGGTACTGCGCATTGTTGCAAATGACGAACGTCACCGGCAGCCGGTACCGTGCGGCCGACCACAGTCCCTGCACGCCGTACATCGTGGCGCCTTCGCCCAACAGGGCCAGCACCGGGCGCTCGGGCCAGGCCAGCTTGACGCCCAGCGACAGCCCCAGGCCCCAACCCAGCGCCCAGCCTCGATGACCGAAGTAGCCGCTCGGGTCGCGAATCGCGCCGAGCCGCTCGAGCGTTGTGCCGGTCGACGTCACGGCTTCTTCGATCACGGCGGCGTTGGCCGGCAGCACTTCGGCCACCGCGCCCATCAGGGCCAGCGGCGTCAAGGGACGGATCGGACGTTGACGGGCAATCTCCGCGACGAGTGCCTGCCGCGCCGCGGCATGTTTCTGCGCCCAGGCGGCGCCGCGCGAACGGGCCGCTTCGCGGTTGGCGGCGGTTAGGTGCGTGTCGAGCGCGTCGCTCAATTCGGCCAGCGCCGGCTGCAGATGGCCGAGCACGCTGACTTCTTCGGGAAAGTTCTTGCCCAGTTGCCAGGGATCCTGGTCGATGTGCACCAGCCGGATGTGCTCGGGAATGGCCCGCGCCGGTTCGTGGTAGACGTACTCGCGCAGCAGGTCCATACCGACGACCAACAACACGTCGTATTCTTGAAGTCGCTGGCGGACCTCGGGCGACCACAGCGGCATGCCCGGCGCGGCCAGCGGATGATCGGTCGGAAAGCTGAGCCGGCCGTGCGTGGTGCCCGACTCGTGCATCACCGGGGCACCGAGCCGTTCGGCCACGGCCACCAGCTCGGCGACCGCGCCGCATTCGGTCACGCGACTGCCGGCCAGGATCGCCGGATTCGCGGCGCCGGCCAGCACTTCGGCCGCCCGGCGCAAGGCCGCGGCCGGCGGGCGGACCCGGGGGTCGGGCACGCGCGGTGGCGTCAGGTCGAGGCCTTCGGCCAGCTCGGCCTGGATGTCGACCGGGATCGAGAGAAACACTGGGCCGGTCGGCGGCGTCAGGGCGATCTGCACGGCGCGGCGAATCGCGTGCGGCACGTCGCCCAGGCGAATCACTTCGTGTGACCACTTGGTCCACGGCCGTGCGACACGGACCATGTCGCCCCAGAGGATCGGTTCTTCGAGTGCCAGCCGGCGATCGCGCTGGCCGGCGGTGACCAGCAGGGGCGTGCCCTCGCGAAAGGCGTTGTAGAGCATGCCCATCGCGTGGCCCAAGCCGCAGCTGACGTGCAGGTTGACGACGCCCACCTGTCGAGAGGCCTGCGCGTAGCCGTCGGCCATCGCCATGACGGGAATTTCCTGCAGGCCCAGCACGTACTGGATCCGCGGATGATCGACCAGCGCGTCCATGAGCGGCAACTCGGTCGTGCCCGGGTTACCGAACAGATAGCGCACGCCGGCATCAGCCAGCATCTCGAGGATGGCATGGGCGCCGGTGCGGGTCATGGCAAGGCCACCAAGGGAGGGCTGAACACGGGAAACCGAAGTTCCCAGAGTTTACGCCCCCCGCGGCGGTTTGCCACTTGGACGGCGATCGGCCGTGGTCTGTTCCGGCGACCGAAGGCTTGCGCCTGTGATCCGGAGGAGACGCGCCGGGCCATGCGTGGCGTGCTTAATACCAGCGGCGCGGCGTGCGCTGTGGCTGACCGTGCACCGGCGGCAGAGGCCGCAGGGCGCGGCGCGAGGTGCGCGGCTGCGGCGGCGGAATCTCTTCGGCCGGCGTGGGCTGGCCCTGCGGCATCACGCCACCGTCTTCCCACATGGGCTCGGTCGAGTAGGGCGCGCCGTGCGGCAAATGCATGTAGTCGTGCGGCGGCCCGGCATATTCGCCGCAGCAATTGCACGGATCGCAACAGGCCGGGTTGCTCGCGCAGGTGGCCGGTGGCACACGTTCGCAGCCCCATCCGCACGCGCCGCAGCAGGGATCGAAGCCGCAATGATGCATGGGGAACAAGCAGAACACGGCGTCGAGCAGGCAGCAGCCGCTCGACGAGCTGATCACCAGGGCCGCAAAGCCCGCCAGCATCACGCGTTTCATCGCACCGACCCATCCTTCCCAAGGGTTGCCAGCAGGCCCTCCTGCGCGGAGCTACCTGCGCAGGAATCTATCGACCAAGGAGGGCCGCAGAATCGAGAAAATCGCTACAGCCGGCCGATCCGCGCAGGCTTGCCAGAGTCCGGGCCGTAGGCGCAAAGCGAGCCACGCGAACGTGATGTGGCGACGGGCCGTCGGCGGTGCGCGCGTGAGGTCGGTGGCCGCGAGCCGCAATTCCGGGAAACCGAGCATGCTCGTCGCCGCCCCGGACGATCTGGCGGCCGTCTGGCTGCGCCGCCGGTACCAAGGCACATTTCACTTGGGCCGGCGCCGTCGCAGGGGCGGCGGCTGCTCGGTGAGCCACTGCCGGGTGAGCAAGTCCTCGCGATCGTCGACAAACACGAGCCGCTCGCCCGGCTCGCCGATCAACTCCTCGAGCAAGGCCAGGTCGCGTTCGCGCCCCGGCTTGAGGATCGAGCTGATGATGCCCGGCAGGTAACGCCGGCGGTGTGTCTGCGCGAACTGCCGGGCCTCACGGAAGTAGGCCTTCCAATCGGCCGTTCGCTGGTTGACGTCGGGCGATGTTTGAAACTCGCGGCTCTTGATCTCGCGGCAGAGCCCGAACGGCAACTGGTCGGCCATCGAGTCGACGCCCAACAGCGTCGCGACGCCGAGGTACATAGGATCGCGATGGCCGCAGGGATAACAAACCAGGTCGGGGACGGCGGCGAGCCATTCGGCCAGGGGCTCGAGCGCCTCGTCCATCTCGAGAAAATCCTGCCGTCGGTGGGACGAGATCGGTTTGCGCGGATCCTGGCCGACGATCGGGTAGCGCTCCAGGTCGAGCACCAGCCGCCCCGCGCGCTTGATCCACGGTTCGAGCGGCTCGAGCCAGCGGCGCCGCGCCTCCCAGGCCCGACGGTCGTTCCACGAGGTCAGCATCAGTGCCCCGCCGGGCGCCCAGGGGTGCGCGCCTTGTTCGTCGATGCGCTTCAAAGCCGCGACGACTCCGCTGACGGTGTGCCGCGAGGCATTATTCGGCGGCGCCCAACGGGCATGGACCCAGATGCCCAGCCGGTCGACGAGCGCCGGATGCTCCTTGCGAGCCAGCCGCATGCGCGCGAGCAGCTCGTCAATCTCGCCGGCAAACATCCGCAGCCAATAGCGGCACTGCGGCTCAGGAGTAACGGCATCACTCTGCACGACCGTCGCACACTCTACGCCGGACGAATCAAGGCCCTGCCGTGCAGTCTGGCACAGCCCGCCGCGGTGGCAAGAGTGCCGGTTGGCAGCGGCACTACAAGGGCGGTACGAGGCGGGCGAGCGTGTCGCGAAATTCCTTCAGCTTCAGCGGCATCACCAGCACGGGGCGATGCTCGTCGGTTTTGACCTGCGGCAGCCAAGCGGTCTGCGATTGGCCCAACAGCATGATGGCCGGGATCTGTCGGGTCTTTTCATGCTCGCCCAAGTCGTTGAAGGCGTCGACCGCCGCGTGGCCCAGGTTGCCCGAGCTGTAGATCACACAATCGGCCGCTTTTTCATCGTCTTCGAAGCGGGAGGCGGGTCGCAAGGGGTCGCTGGTCAGTAACACGCGGTAGCCGCTGCGCTTCAGGCCGTCGCGAAACACGTCCTGCATCCGCGTGCTGCCTTCGACGATCATCAACACGCGGCGCTGTTCGGTGGGCAGCAGCCGCGCGGTCCAGCGATCGCGCTCCTTCTGCGAGCCCAAGGCTTGTTCGACCTCGTCGGTTTCGCCGCCGGGCTCGTCGTTCAGGTCCTGGCCCGAGGCCATCCGTCGGGCCGTGATGTTCAGATCGACGAACATCTCGGCGGGCGATTGATAGCGCTTCGACACGTCGAGTTCCATCGCCTTGTTGACGATGTGCACGACCGGCTTGGGCAGCGCGGGATCGACCTTCTGGATCGGTACCACGTCGGTATAGCGCGTCCGGCTGAGCCGCTGAATGCGGTCCTTGGTCTCTTGCAGCGGCGGCTGGCCGGTGAGCATGTTGTAGAAGATGCAGCCCATGAAATAGATGTCGCTGCGCGTGTCGTCCTTGCGCACGCCCGTGGCCCGTTCGAGTCCGGCGTAGTCGATCGTCCGCGGGTTCGACGATTCGTCCTCGGGATCGTCCTGCGTCGGGTCCCCCTCGGAGGCGAGTCCGAAATCGACGAGCCGGGGCACGCCCCGGCTGGAAATCAGCACGTTGGTCATCTTCAGATCGCGGTGACACACGCCGCGGTCGTGGGCATAGCGCATCCCGTCGGCAATGCCGATCATCAGGTGCGTGGCCTCGACCGGGTCGAGCTTCTGCCTCACGCGCACAAACTCGCGCAGGTTTCGCCCCTCGACGAATTCCATCACCAGGAAGTGCGATGTGCCCGACGATACCACCTCGTAGATCGGCACAATGTTTGGGTGCCGCAGCGTGCGGCCGAGCTCGCCCTCGCGGGCGAATTGATCGGTTTGGGCCGGCTCGTCGCAATAGCGCTTGCGCAAGACCTTGAGCGCGACGATCCGGCCGCTCTTGGTGTCGACGGCCCGATAGACCCGGGCAAAGCTGCCCGTCGCCACGCGGTAGAGCACTTTGTACGGGCCGTAGAAGAACCCGGTGCGTTCGCCCTTGAGCAGGCGCTCGACCTGGTAGTTGGTCAATAGCTCGCGCCGCACCAGGGCCTGGACAAAATCGTCGCCGGCGATATTGCGGCGGCCGAATTCGCCCCACACGGCCTGAAGTTGGCGATCGTCCAGCAGATTGAGATCGATCGTCCGCTGGGCGATCTGTTCGGCCGTAAGTTCGCTCATTGGACGACACACCCCAAAGCGGGCGCCCCTCGAAGCACCCGGCCCCAGAGAGGGGGACAATGCGGCGCCGGCCACCACCGCGCCATAATGCATCGTATTCCAGCGGTCCACGGGCCGCAAACAGGCAGCCGCCGACGCGGCATTTCAGCCGATCGACCACCCATGCGCAAAAAAAAAACGCCCCGGTCCGTGGAGCATTGGACCGGGGCGAATCGATGCCAAAGGTCTGCAGGGGGACCTTCGGCGTGCCACGCGAGGTAGGTGGGTTCCGAGTGGAGGCAGGAGAATTGGGAGGCAGGAGCCGGCCGAGAAGAGAAGACCGCGCTGGTTCAGTTGCCTTCGAGCTGCTGGCGAAGATCGTCGCGCTCGCGGCGGGTGGCTTCGAGATCGAACATCAGGTACTTCATGTCGAGCCGCAACTGCGACAGGGCGTCCTGCACAAGGCTCAAGATGCGCCGGCGACGCTTGGTGCTCTCGATCACCCGGGCCAACAACGGGTTGAGCGACATCCGCTGCTCCTCGGGCAGTTGTTCGACCGCCACGATCAGCTCTTCGAGGTCCTGGGGAAGCTCGTCAGCATGCTGCTTGATGATCCGCTGTGCGTTGCTCATTGCTGGCTCCTCGAAGGGCGTTTGGGTGGTGATTTCTTGTTTAGCAGAGGGTGTGCCAAGGGGCGAGCAATCGGCTCGCGATTGCGTAACCGCCTTTCAGTAAACGAGTTGTGGAAAGCCGCCGAAACACAGCCGGGAGCAGCTCTGTGGCGGGCAGGCAACAACCGCTCTCGCCGCGATGCGCAAATCCTGTTACAAGCACGCCTTACGTCGAAGTTGCCCCGCGCAGCAGGAGGTTGCGTTTGGGCATCGTCGCGCACGTCTGGGCCAAAGCACCGTGGATGGGAGCCACTGGCAGCCTCGTTTGCTCGTTCCGTTGGTGTTGGCTGCTGCGCTCGTGGGCCCTTGGGCCGCGTCGCGACTGCTGGCCCAGGGGGCCTACCGCGACGACTTCTCCGGGCTCGAAACCGCTTGGCGCCCGGTGGGGGCCGACGGCGCGCATCAGGTGGTCGCGCATCGGCGTCTGCCTACCCAGGGGCACGCCGCCGCAGGCTGCGAATTGCTCGAGGTTTCGGCTTCGAACGCGAGCTACATCCACTACGTCCACGAGGTGCCCGCGGCCCGGCTGATCGAAGAGCTGCAGGCGAGTGTGTACGTGCGATCGGATCGCCCGGGCGTGCAATTGATGGCGCGCGTCGTCTTGCCGCGCACGAAACATCCGCGCAGCGGCGGTCCGCTGGTTACGTATCTGCGCGGCACCAGCGCCGCGGCCACGGGCGATTGGCAGTTGCTGCAGGTCGGCAACCTCGTCGCGTTGCTCGGGCGCCAGGCCCCGGCCTTGCGGGCCGAATGGGGTAGCGGCGTCGATTTGGCCGAAGCGTTCGTCGATGCGCTGGTGTTGAATGTCTATGGCGGTCCCGGTACGACGACCATCCTGATCGACGATTTGGAAGTCGTCGGCGCCGTATCGCCCACTGCCGTGGCCTCGGACACGCGCGAGCCGCCCTCCGTCGATCTGCCCGGCAGCGAGGCTGACAACGCGCGGCACGACCGCGTCGAGCTGCAGGGCGCGCAGTTGCGCGTCGGCGGTCGGGTGTTTGTGCCGCGGCTGCTCGAGTATCGGGGCGAGCCCCTGGCCTGGGTTCGCCAGCGCGGCTTCAACGGCATCTGGTCGTTCGCCCCGCTTTCGCCCGAGGTGTTGAGCGAAGCGCGTGCAGCGGGCCTGTGGATCGTCGGTCCGCCGCCACCCACGGAACAGCCGGTCGACGCCGTCTATGGCCGCATGTTGGCCTGGCTTGTCGGCGAGCATCTGACGCACGAACAGTTCGATGCGATGCGCGTGCGCATCGAACAACTGCGCCGTGCCGACCGCGACGCCGCGCGCCCCGTGGTCGCCGGCGTCGATGCCGATCTGCGGTTGTACAGCCGTCATCTCGACGCGCTGTTGCTCGATCGCGCACCGCTGGGCACCTCGCTGGAGCTGCCGGCCTATCGCCAGTGGTTGCGCAGCCGGCCGGCGCTGGCTCGGCCCGGCACGCCGGCCTGGGTCACCATCCAGACGCAGTTCGACGCCGTGCTCGAGCGACATCTCGAGCAGGTCGCCGGACGAGATGTTCCCGAACCGGTGACTGAGCCCGAACAGTTGCGGCTGGTCGCGTTGGCCGCGGCGGCAGCCGGCGCACATGGATTCTTGTTCCGCTCGCGCGACCGGCTCGACGCGGGCAACGCCTCGACGCTGGCTCGGGCCGCGGCCCTCGAGTTGCTCAATCTCGAGCTGGCCACGCTCGAACCCTGGCTGGCCGGTGGGCAGGCCGTGGCGCAGGTCGTTGGCAATGTGCCACAGGTCAGCGCGACGATGCTTCAACTCGATCGTGCTCGATTGCTGATGCCCGCCTGGTCGGGAACCGGAGCGCAGTTCGTTCCTGGTCAATCGGCCGGGCGCAATGTGACGTTTGTCGTGCCCGGGGTGCCCGAGGCTCACAAGGCCTACCAGGCGACGCCTGCCGGGTTGACGCCGATCGACGCGCTGCGCGTCAACGGGGGCAAGCGCGTGGTGCTCGAAGAGTTCGGTCTGGCCGGAGCGGTCGTGTTTGCGCCCGACCAGGATCCGCAGCTTTTGGGCGGTCTGAATCGCAATCTGGCCGGTCTGCAACAGCGCGCCGCCGAATTGGGCCTGGAGCTGGCGGAAACGAAATTTGCCCGCACGCAGGCCGTGTTGCGGCGACTCGATCCCGGCGCGCAGCGCAACGCCGTACAAAGCGGCTGGATCACCGCGGCGCAAGAACAACTGGCCGATGCCCGCGCCAAGCGCGACGCGGGCGAGTGGAGCGCGGCCTATCTGGCGGCCGACCGCGCGCTGCGCCCCTTGCGGCTGTTGCAGCATTCGCAATGGCAGCAGGCGATCGAATTGACCGGCTTGCCCGTCACCAGTCCGCTGGGCGTCAGCTTCGACACGCTGGGCGAACACGCACGGCTCTGGGCCGGGGTGTCGGCGGCCGCGCTGGGCGCCAATCGATTGGCGGCCGGCGACATGGAAAATCTCGATGCCCTGGTGCGCGCCGGCTGGCGCCATGTTCAAAGCCCGCGCGTCGAGCTGGCGGTCGACGTGGGGCTCTCGCCCGATTCGCCCCACGCGGGCCGTTGGGCGCTGCGCTTGAACTGCCAGCCGCGCCAGGCGCAAGCGGTCGTTGCTGAAGTCGAGGCGCCGACCGTGTGGATCACTTCGGCCGCGGTCCCGGTCGAGGCGGGGCAGTGGGTGCGCATCGACGGCTGGGTCCGCGTCGACCGGCCGATCACCGGCAGCGTCGATGGCCTGATGGCGATCGACAGCCTGGGCGGCGAAGCCTTGGCCGCACGCTGGAACGTCACCGACGGCTGGCAGGCGTTTACGCTGTATCGGGCCGCCGCCGCGTCGGGCGCGGCCTCGATCACATTTGTACTCACCGGCATCGGCACGGCCTGGATCGACGACGTGGCGATCACGCCGGTCACGCTGCTGCCCGGCGCCCCGCTCGAGACGGCGCGGCGCCCGGGGGCCGTCGCGCCCCGGGTCGGCGTGCGGCAGCCGGCGTTTTCGCCGCCCCCGGTGCGGCGCTAGTCGTCCTGCGGTTATGATCGCCGCTCGGCCGCATTGCAGATCCGCGCACCTGTCCGCGCGGCGATGCTCGCTCTTCCACGGCACCCGGCGCGCGGCGGCGAACGATGGCTGAATCCCAGGTGGTGATGCTGACCGGCGCGGCGAGCGGGATCGGCCGCTATCTGGCCGGCGAGCTGGTCGCGCGCGGCGATCGACTGCTGGCTTGCGACATCGCCGCCGAGCCGCTCGCGCAACTGACCGCACGCTGGCCGGCCGATCGCGTGCTGCCGCAGGTGCTCGACGTCCGCGATCCCGGCGCCTGGCGCGCCGCCATCGATCGCGTGGTCGAGCGCTGGGGGCGCCTCGACGTGCTGCTCAACGTGGCCGGCATCATCCAGCCCGGGCTGGTCCACGAGACCGCGCCGCCCGACATCGATTGGCACATCGACGTCAACGCCAAGGGCGTGATGTACGGCACGCAGGCGGCCGCCGCCGTGATGGTGCGGCAAGGCGCCGGGCACATCGTCAACATCGCCTCGATGGCCGCCTTGGCGCCGATCCCGGGAATCGCCTTCTATTGCGCTTCGAAATGGGCCGTGCGCGGGTTCACGCTGGCCGTGGCGCAAGAGTTGCGCCCGCGGGGCGTGAAAGTCAGCGTGATTTGTCCCGACGCCGTGCAGACGCCGATGCTCGACAAGCAGCTCGATTTTCCCGAGGCGGCGATGACCTTTTCGACGTCGCATCCGCTCACGGCCGAGGACGTCGGCCGCGCGGTGCTCGATCGCGCCTTGCGACGCGGGCAATTGGAAATCGTGCTGCCCGCCTCGCGCGGCTATCTGGCCAAGCTGTCCAGCATGTTTCCGAGCCTGATCGGGCTAGTGCAGCCGGGAATCCTCAAGCAGGGCCAAAAGCGCCAAGCCGAGGCCCGGGCCCGTCACACGGCGCAACGTTCGTAAACCGATCAGGCCGGGTCGAGATACTCCACCCCCGCCGGGTAGTTGCCGATCTCGATGTGGTAGCCGTTCGGGTCGTGGAAGAAGATCTGCGTCACGTCGCGGTCGGGCACGTAGTTGCGCACGTACTTGATGCCGCGCTCGTCGAGCGCCCGGGCCACGCCCTCGATGTCGGCCGTGTGCAACGCCACGTGGTCGGCCCGGGTCGAGATGTCCTCTGGCAGACTGCCGGCCTGCTCGTCGATGATCAAGTGGATCTGCAGCCCATAGCCGTAGAGCCAAGCGCCGGGAAAGCTGAAGTTGGGCCGCTTGATCGAGCGAAAGCCGAGGACGTCGCGATAAAAGCGGATCGTCTCGTCGAGCTTGCTGAGGTCTCGCGTGCTGCGGGCAATGTGATTGACGCTCGTGAGCGGCAGCGGGGCAGGCATGGCGGCGGGTCCGGAGGAGGTGCGGAAAACTCGGCTCTTGCCCGCGGATTCTCGCACAGCGGCGGCGAAAAGCAACGCGTGGCGGCTAAACTTGGAGTCGCAAGTTGCTTCCTCGAGGAAGTTGTCGCATGCCCTAGAGAGGTCCGCGAAGTGACCAGATCGTTCACGCAGACTTTTTGGCAGTACCGGGCGACGAATCCGGATTTGTTTTCATCCGTCTATCATTGGATGAATCTCTTGGAGGGCGTCGCCTGGTGCATCTTTGGCGCACTCGTCGCAATGCGCTTTGCGCGGAACCGTCGCTCTGCTTGGGAACCCATTTACGCCACCGCATTTCTGGCATTCGGCCTGAGCGATTTCCTCGAAGCCTATCGGCTGCGACCGCTGCTGATCCTGGCCAAGGGCTTTATCCTGGTTGGGCTCATCGGACTGCGCCGGCAGATCATGGCGCGGTATTACCCTGGCAGCAGGATCTATTGAAGCAGCCAGGTCGCGGGCGCTCACCGCGTGGCGTGGCGCCGCGGCGCACGCTATTCTTACGCCCGGGCTCGCTCGTTCCCCCTCGACCTTGGCCTGTTTACGGTGGTGGCTGCCATGACGTTTGATCCCGCGCTCTTGGGCCGGCTGGCCCAATTTGATACGCCGACCATTTGCAACATCATCGAGCTGTTCGACGCGCGGCCGCGGAATCGCGGCTACATGGATCAGCGGATTCGCTGCAACTTTCCCGAGTTTCCGCCGATGGTCGGCTTCGCCACGACGGCCTGCTTTCGCAGCGACAATCCGCCGGGCAAGGGCGACGCCTACGCGAGCCTCGAAAAACAAATCGAACAATTCGGCTGGCTGCCCGGGCCCGCGGTGGTCGTGTTCCAGGATCTCGACGAGCCGAGCGTGGCCGCCACGTTTGGCGAGGTGATGTGCTCGACCTACAAGGCGTTCGGCTCGGTGGGCCTGATCACTTCCGGCTCGGGGCGCGACCTGGACCAGGTTCGGGCCATCAAGTATCCGGTGTTCACCGGCTCGACCAATTGTTCGCACGCCTACTGCCACATCTTGCACGTGGGCCTGCCGGTGCGCGTCGGCGGGCTGGTGGTCGAGCAGGGCGACTTGTTGCACGGCGATTGCAACGGCGTGACGAGCATCCCGATCCCGCTCGCTGGCCCGATCGTCGAGATCGGCCAGCAATTCGTTGCCGCCGAACGCATCGTGCTCGACTATGTCAACGGGCCCGGTACGAAGACCGTGGCGGGCCTGGCCGCGGCGCGTAAGGAGTTTTCCGGCGTCGTGGCCGAGCTGTCGAAGCGGGCCCAGGCCCTGCTCAAGTAGCTGCGAGCGCGGCGGCCGCTAGACTTTCGTCGGCGTGGGCTCGCCGATTTCGGCCAGCCAATTCTCGACGATCATCGACCAGCTCGTTTCGCGCACGGCGAAATCCCGGCCCGACGCGCTCAGCCGGTTGCGGCGTTCCGGATCGTCGGCTAGCGCGGCGATCGCGTCGGCCAGTTGCTGCGGCTGCTCGGGCTCGACGACCACGCCCAACTCGTTCTTGACCATCAACTCGGCATGCTCGCCGCGGGCCGTGAGAATCACCGGCACGCCGCAGGCGAGCGACGCTGCAACTTTGGCTAGGCGCATTTGCCCGGCGACGGGCATGTCGCGCACCGTGGCCACCGAGGCGTAGGCCACTGAATAGGTCCGCGGCATGCGCTCGTAGGGCGCGTCGCCAAAGACAACGTTTGGCAGGCCGCGCTCTTCGGCCAGCTTGACGATCCGCGGATGCTCGGGACCGTCGCCCAGGATGACAAACCTCAAGTCCGTGCGGTCGCGCAACAGCGTGGCCGCGTCGATCAGCGTGTCGAGCGAATGGTAGTAGGCCTGCGTACCGACGTAGAAGAAGCCTTGCTTACCTTGCAGTTGCCAGCGCTCGAGCAGTTCCGGGTCGGGCGGCAGGGGCTGCAGAAACTCGGTATCGGCCCCGTTGGGCAGGAAGGTCACTTTGCCGCGATCGATGCCCCGGCCGACGAAATGCTCGATGAACTGGTGCGTGACGGTCGACACCTTCCAGCTTTGGCGCAGGAACAGGTTCTCCAGCGCCAAGGCGAGCTTGAGAAACCACTCGCTGCGCACGAAACCGAGTTGCTTGGCCACGTCGACCTGCAGATCGGGCACGTTATAGACGTACGGCACGCCGCGAAACCATTTCATCGCCAGGCCGACGATACCGACTGACAGCGGCTGCGATTCGAGGAAGATGACGTCAGGCCGCGGACCGAAGAGCGCCGCCCACAGCACCGACCACGTGAAGCTGAAATAGTTGGCCAGCCGCTTGAAGATCGACCGGCCCGACGCGGCATAGATCCATACCCGGCGAACCGGGATGCCGCCGATCGTTTCGCGCCGCTTGTCGCGTCCGGCGGCGCCGGCGTATTCGGGAAAGATCTTGCCGACCGGGTAATTCGGCAGCCCGGTGAGCACCTCGACGTCGATCCCGCGCCGCTGGAGCTGCTTGGCCATCGAGGCCAGCCGGATTTGCGGCGCGCCTACCTCGGGCGGGTAGTACTGTGTGATGATCAGCCATTTGCGTCGCGCCGGCGCTGCGGTCATAGCGGCTGGATGGCTTTGGCAACGGGGATCGACAAGGCGACACGCACGGCGCGGATGCTATACGACTAGGACTGGGGTGCCGGGTGTTCGGCCATGATGCGCTCGATCGTTGGGGCGATCGATGCAGCGATCGCCTTGTGGCCGGCCGGCGTGTAGTGCGAATCGACCTTGAAGCGAAAAGCCCGGCGCTCCTCGGGCGTGTACTTCCACAGGTCCGGCAGCGGATCGTGCAGGTAGCAGCCGATCTGCGCGGCCAACTCGCGGTACCGCGCCTGGTACGGCGTCGGGTCGCTCGACTCTTCGGTGAACGGCCACATCGGCAGCAGCACGATCAGCACCGGCGCCCGGCTCTCGCCGGCCCAGTTCGAGACAATCTTGCTCAGCAGCTTCCAGTCGGGATGATCGGGCGAGGCATACTCGGGCAGCGGCTGAAAGCGCGTGATCTTCTGGGCCAGGTCGCGGAGGCCGAGTTTCTTGACCACCTCGCGCAGCCCGGCGTGCGGCACACCCCAGTTGACGTGTTTCAGGTCTTCCGGCGACATCGACTCCTTGGTCAGGGCCGCCTTCGGCACCGGGATGTGGTGCAGGGTAAGCTCGTCGTTCTCCAGCAGGAAATAGGGCTTCGCGTAGATCACCTTTTCGCCGCGCTCGCCGGCGAACGTGCGAAACCGGTTGGCCACCCGGCCGATGTTCTCGACGTACAGCCCGATCACGAGCAGGTCGTACTCGACGTCGGCACAATCTTGAAAGGCGATGTAGTGCTGGTCGGTGCCCGTGCCGGGGAGGCCGTAGTTGTAGACCTCGAGATGGGGGACCATTGCTTCGAGCTGGTCGCTATAGCGGTCGGCGTTGGCCACACCGTCGCCGGCGGTCATCGAGTCGCCGAACAAGATCGCGCGGAACTTGCCGGGCGTGCGCTCCTTGACGAACTCGCGGTTCGAGCGAAAGCCGGCCGCGTTGGTCTGCAACAGGTAGCCACCGGTCTCCCAAGGCACGCGCGACTTCACGCTCGGCATGAGCGTGTAGCCGATGCGGGGATGATACCGGGAGAGCGATTTCCACATGCGTCGATTCGCTGACCGCCGACGTCACCTGGGTTTGTCGTGGCCGGGCTTGCGGCCGTACTTTTCGTACATCCGCTGCCGGCGTTCGACGACCAAGGCGTAATGCTCGGCCGGCCAATCCTTGTAGTAGTCGGTCTTTTTCAGCGCTTCGCAGCCTTGCAGCACCGCTTCGAGGCTGTTGGCGATGACGATGAAATAGGGCTCGTTGGGCGGCGATCCAGGATAGCGGCTGACCGTGGTCTTGGCTTCACCCGTGTTGAGGAACACGTCGTCGCAGATCATCTCGGCGTTGAGGCTCTCGACATAGTCGGTCAAACCCCAGGCAAACTTCGTCCGCGGCGGAAACGCCATCACCAGCGTCGTCAGGGTCGGCGACAGGCGCACCTTGTCGGCACAACTGCGAATAAACTCGCGAACGTTGCCCGATTCCCAGACTTCGACGGCCAAGGTCTTTTGTTGGATCGCCTGCTTGGCGAACGGGCAGGGCGGAAACTTGTAATCGTAGAACGCATTCTTGGCGTTGACGAAGTTATGCACCCAATCCCAGAGATCTTGCTCGATCTGCTCGCGTAAGCATGTCGCTGTGCTCATGCCCAACTGTCCCCTGTAGTTTCGCGCGCCGGGGGTCGGGCATTGGGTGCCCCTGGTCACACTGGCCTCGAACACATCCTTGCTGTGAGTTCTCCATGAAATCGAGCCCACCGAAATCCGCATGTTGCCCCGCGGATTGCCTACCCCTGGGATTGCCTACCGCACGGTCAGAACATCGTATAGCACAGGATGCTCACGCTGCCATCGTCGGCGTGCGCCGCATCGGCCACGGCCGTGGCGATCTCTTTAAGCCGCGGTACCATCGCCGCCAGGTCGGTCTCACCCTGCCCCTGCCAATATCGCGCCAAGGCTTCGAGCAGGCCCTCGGGCGTACCGCCGCCAGGAAACTCGAAATCGGCCGGCTGCATCTTGCCCAACAGCGGCTGCTCGTAATAGGTCTTCGCTCCCGGCTCGCCAGCCAGGGGAAAATAGGCCTGCTGCCCCGCGGCCTTGCGCCGCGCGGCCAAGGGGACGATGACCTCGTCGAACAGGGCGCCGGCCAGAGCACGCGTACGGTCCACTTCAGTCGAGCTCATATTGGCTTCTCCAGTCTTCGTCGCCCTGCATGGCCGGCTGCTCTTCTTTCCACAACAACCAATCTTCCAGCACCAGCAAGTCCATGTCGGTCCGCATGAAGCAGCGATAGGCGTCGTTCGGTGTGCACACGATCGGTTCGCCCCGCACGTTGAAGCTCGTATTGACGAGCACCGGGCACCCCGTCTGCCCGTAGAACGCTTCGAGGATGCGGCGGAACTCGGGATGCCCGTCCTCGGCGACCGTTTGGATGCGTGCGCTGTAGTCGACGTGCGTGACGGCCGGAACGTCGCTGCGCGGTTGATTCAAGATCGGCAGCATGTCGTCGCCCTCGGACACGCTGCGCTGCATCGCGACCTGCCGGCTGGGCTGTACCGGGGCCACGAGCAGCATGTAGGGGCTGATCCCCTCGAGGTCGAAATACTCGGCCGACTTTTCCGCCAGCACGGCAGGCGCAAACGGCCGGAAGCTCTCGCGGAACTTGATCTTCAAGTTCATCTTCGACTGCATGTCGCGCTGCCGCGGGTCGCCGATGATCGAACGCGAACCCAGTGCGCGGGGACCAAACTCCATCCGCCCGCTGAGCAGGCCCACGACCTTGCCTTCGGCCAGCGCCGTGGCGATCATCTGGGCTCGTTCTTGCGCATCTTCGATGCGGTGATGGGGAGCATCCTGGCGATCGAGGAAGGCCTCGATCTCGTGCGGCGCAAAGCCGGGGCCCAGATAGCTGCCCTTGAGCGAGTCGCGCTGGCCTTCGAGCTTGCGCGGTGCGCCGTACAACTGGTGCGAGACCAGTTGCGCGGCGCCCAAGGCGCCGCCGGCATCGCTGGCGGCCGGCTGCACGAACAGCCCGTCGAGCTGCGACTCGCGCCACACGCGGCCGTTAGCCACGCAGTTGAGCGCCACGCCGCCGGCCATGCAGACGTTTTTCGAGCCGGTCAACTGGCAAGCGTGCGCGACGAGCTTGAGCATCGCTTCCTCGGTCACCTGCTGGACCGAAGCGGCCAGGTCCATTTCGCGGCGGGTGATTTGCGTCTCCGGCTTTCGGGCCGGGCCGCCGAACAGCTCATCGAAGTGGGCATTGGTCATCACGCCCGAGTCGAGATAGCCGAAATACTTGGTGTTCAAACGGAACGAGCCGTCGTCGAGGAGGTCGACCAGGTGCTGCCGAATCTTGTCGGCATACTTGGGCTGGCCATACGGCGCGAGGCCCATCAGCTTGTACTCGCCCGAGTTGACCTTGAAGCCGCAGTAATAGGTGAAGGCGCTGTAGAGCAGCCCGAGCGAATGCGGATAGCGAATTTCCTTGAGCAATTCGATCTGGTTGCCCTGACCGTGGCCCAGCGTGCAAGTGGCCCATTCGCCGACGCCGTCGATCGTCAGGATGGCCGCCTCTTCGTAGGGCGAGGGATAAAAGCAGCTCGCGGCATGCGCCATGTGATGGTGCGTCACGAGCAGCTTGGGCCGCAGGCCGAGCACCTCTTCAAGGTCGTCCATCAGCCGCGCCTTGGCGCCGAGAAAGGCCCGGCAAGCGTCGGCAAACTGATCGCGTCCGCCAGGGGCGACGCTGACGGTGTTCTTGACGACCCGATCGAAGGTCAACAGCGAGCTGTCGTAGAACGCCACCGAGGCGATCTCCGACGGGTCGATGAACGCTTCGCCCAGGCAGTAGTTGACCGCGTTGCGGGGAAACCGAGGATCGTGCTTGACGCGCGAAAAGCGCTCTTCCTGCGCGGCCGCGATGATCTCGCCGTCGCAGACCAACGCGGCAGCCGAGTCGTGGTAAAACGCCGAGATGCCGAGAACGTATTGCTTCAAAGTGCCTACCTCGCCTGCTTGCCCGGCTTGACGGACTTGCGCCGCCGCAGGCCAATCGCCTCGGGACGCCGTCGGAAGGGGGCGCACCAACGTGCGCGACGGCGGTCGAAAGACCGACCTTGGGCCCCCCCCTCAGGTCGCTCCGCACCGCAACTACAGCCCATCACCTTAGCTAGGCAAAGAACGCAAAGTCAACCATGCGGCAGGCTTGGAATCAGCCGCGCAAGCGTTGCGCAAGCACCTTGCCGACCGGTCGCGCCGATGCTGCCGATTGGACGAAAAACGCTGGCCCCCGGAGCCCTCGCCGCGGCCTCGCCGGGTGGGGGGAAACCGGGTATCAGGCGGCCGGGTAGAGCCGCCGCAGGATCACCCAGAACAGGGGCAGGTAGATGATGTCGGCGAAGAACACGGCCCCCAGGAACGCCGGCGGCAGGTTGCCCAGCGCCACGTGGTAAATGGCCAGCAGCGAACCGGACAACTTGCTCAGAAAGCCCAGCAACAGGTGATGCCGGTTTTCGGCCGGGTGTTCGGCGACCAGCCAGTAGCCGACGCCAAACAGCATAACCAGCGCGCCGACCAGTTGAATCGGCAGCACCATGGCCGGCGTCTTGTGTACGCCGATCATTTTGAGCTGCTCGTGATAGAACAGCAGCATGCTCAACCCGGCCAGCAGGTTGAAGCACGCCGCGAACCGCAGCACGAACGTCATCCAAGGTCGCAAGGGGCGCATGCCCGTGGGGCCTCCTGGTCCCCATGCCTCGCCGGGAATCCGACGAGGATCGCGTGGACGTCGATCAACCGGCTTGCACCGCTGCGAACTGCTCGGCAAAGGCGCGTATCGCTTCGACGCCTTGACGGTCGCAGAAATCGCCGAATGTCTCGCCGTTGATCCGCTGCTGCTTGAAGAAGGCCAGGGCCGGTACCAGCGTCGGCACGATTTCCTCGAGCGGTACCAGGTCCTTGTACAAGGTGTTCAGCCGGTTGCCGAGCAGCCGGCCACCCAGATAAACGGTGTATTTGCCGACCGCCTTGCCAACCAGGCCAACGTCCGAGTTGAACGGCCGCGCGCAGCCGTTGGGGCAGCCCGTCATCCGAACCGTAAACGCTTCGCTCGACAGGCCCAGCCGGGCCACTTCGGTCTCGAGCCGATCGATCACGCCGGGTAGGGCCCGTTCGCTCTCGGTGATCGCCAGGCTGCAGGTCGGCCAGGCGACACAGGCCATCGACCAGCGGCGCACCTGCGAGATCTCGTGCGAGAGCTTGACGCCATGCTCGCGCAGAATCTGCTCGAGCCCCGAGCGCTGATCTTCCGCCAGGTCGGTGAACAACAAGCTCTGATGAGTGGTCAACCGGACGCCGGGCTGCAGCTCTTGCAGGAGCACCCGCAGCGCCGTCTTCAGGCGGAAGTTGCCTTCGTCTTTCACGCGGCCGTTTTCCACGTTCAGCCCGTAGAACCAGCGGCCGTCGCCCTGTTCGTGCCAGCCCAGGTGATCGTCGAAGCCGCGTACGTCGTCGGGGTGCGGCTCCGGCAGCTTCTGGCCGAAAGCTTGCTCGACCGCTTCCTTGAACCGTTCCAGGCCCCAGTTGTGAATCAGGTACTTGAGCCGGGCCACCTTGCGGTCGCTGCGATTGCCGTGGTCGCGCTGGACCTTGATGATCGCCTCGGCCACGTCGAGCACCTGGTCGGGTCTTACATAGGTGAGCCGCTTGGCGATGGCCGGGAAGGTCTTCTTCGCGCTGGGGGTCATGCCGAAGCCGCCGCCGACCAGCACGTTGTAGCCGACGACGTTGTAATCCTCGCAGATGGCCATGAAGCCCAGGTCTTGCGAATAGATGTCGACGCAATTGTCGCCCGGCAGGCCGACGGCGATCTTGAACTTGCGCGGCAAATAGGTGCGGCCATAGATCGGCTCGATTTCCTCGCCGGCGGCGCCATGCGCCGCGGCGCCGTTGACCAATTGCGGCTCGGCGCCTGGTTCAGCGACCCAGATTTCGTGGTAAGCCGGCGTGCGCGGGGCCAGGTGTTGGACGAGCCGGTCGCACATCGCCTTCATCTGGCCGTGCACCGGGTCGCCGTTGATCGGCGCGGGGCAGCACATGATGTTGCGCACGACGTCGCCGCAGGCCGCCAAGGTTGACAGCTCGATCTCGTTGATCCGGTGAATCACCGGCCAGAGGTTTTGTTTGACCACTCCATGAAACTGGATCGCCTGGCGCGTGGTCAGACGGATGTTCGCGTTGCCCAACTGGTCGCCGACGTCGAGCTGCGCCAGGAACTGGTCGGCCGTGAGCTGTCCGCCTGGAATGCGGACGCGGACCATGAAGCTGTATTCCTTTTCGCGCTTCTTGCCGGCCGCGGCCGTCTTCTCGCTGCGGACATCGCGATCGTCTTGCTGATAAGTGCCGTGGAACTTCAGCAGTGTGGCGTTGTCCTTGTTGAACGCCGACGTCTCGCCTTGCAACTCCTCGCGGATCGTGCCGCGCAGATAGTTGCTGGCCTGCTTGGTTTTCTCGACAGGGCTCAGCGCCGAGCCGGACGGTTCTTCGTCGGACATGTCTTCGGAGTCCAAAAGGGCACGGTCACGCGCGACTTGCGGCCCGCGCTTGGGTTACGTAAGCAAGATGATCAACTTAGTCATCTTAGTATAGCTTGCGCGACCGGAATATACAAACTGGACTACCCAGAGGCCACGCCAGGTTCGAGGTGGGAGACCCGGGTGCGGCGATTCTCACGCCCGCAATGGGTGACGGCAGCCTGCCGCGCCCGGTACGATTGCAGGCGCTATGGGCCAATCGAGATCGCACAAGCCGCCCTTGGGTGAGTTCATGCGGGGTGGGTGGGTCGTCTTTTTGGCCACCGGGGCCTGGGTTGGGAGACTGCCGGCGCCCGGCACCTGGGGTGCTCTCTGGGGTGTCGTGCTGGCATGGGCCGTCCAGCAGGTGGCGTCGCCTTGGGTGCAAGTGCTCCTGATCGCCGCCATTTTTGCGGCCGGAGTTCCACTGTGCACGGCCGCGGCGCGGCGCCTCGGGGGCGAAAAAGATCCCGGATCGATCGTCTTCGACGAGATCGCCAGTCTGCCGGTGACCTTCTTCCTGGTGCCCATGGACAACTGGGTCGTGGCCGCCTTAGGTTTCGGGCTGCATCGGCTGTTCGACATCAGCAAGCCTCCGCCGACGCGTCGGCTCGAGCACCTGCCCGACGGTTTGGGCATCATGGCGGACGACCTGATGGCGGGCGTGTACTCGAACCTGGCGCTGCGTTGCGCGCTGAGCCTGCTGGCCGGAGCCGGTTGGTTGTAGGGGTGCAAAGACGGCATCACGGAGCCTGCACGGCATGACGGCGCGACTTCTCGACGGCAAGGCCTTGGCCCAGGAAATCCAGGCGGAAATTGCCCGCGATGCCGCGGATTTTACGCAGGCCACCGGCGTGCAGCCGTGCCTCGCGGCGGTGCTGGTGGGCGACGACCCGGCCAGCGAGGTCTATGTGCGCAACAAGCGCCTGGCCTGCGAGCGGTCCAACCTGGCGAGCCAGCTCTTTCGACTGCCGGGCAGCACGACGCAGGCCGAGTTGCTCGAACTGGTCGCGCGGCTGAACGCCGACTCGCAAGTGCACGGCATCCTTGTGCAGTTGCCGCTCCCGCGAGGCATCGATGCGACGGCCGTGCTCGACGCAATCGATCCGCTCAAGGATGTCGATGCGTTTCATCCGGACAACGTCGGGCGGTTGATGCAGGGTCGCCCGCGCTATTTGCCGTGCACGCCGCACGGCATTCAACAGTTGCTGACCCGCAACGGCATCGAAGTCGCGGGCCAGCACGTCGTCGTCGTGGGGCGCAGCGACATCGTCGGCAAACCGATGGGCATGATGCTCGTACAGCGCGGGCACGACGCGACGGTCACCATTTGCCACAGCCGCACGCGCGACCTACCGGCCGTCACACGCACGGCCGACATTCTGATCGTCGCGATCGGTCAGGCGCGGTTCGTCACGGCCAACATGGTCCGGCCCGGCGCCACGGTGATCGACGTGGGCATGAACCGCGCCGACGGCAAACTATGCGGCGACGTCGATTTTGATGCGGTGCGGTCCGTGGCCGGCGCGATCACGCCGGTGCCGGGCGGCGTGGGCCCGCTGACAGTCACGATGCTGTTGGCAAACACGCTCGTGGCCGCGCGAAAACTGCAGGTGTGATTTGCGTTTTATGGCCCCCCCGAACATCCGCTGGGGAGTCGATTTTTACATGTCGCGTTGGCAAAAACACGGCGGTATTTGCCAGATTGTCTCCGCGCAAATTCGCCCAAAACGCGCAAAACTGCAAATAAAAAAAGGAACAGACCCCGTTTCGCTCAGTGACGATTTAGTGTTTCAAGCCATGGTTTTCCGGCAGGGGGGACTCGTGATGCGCCTGGCAACCAACATGACTTGCAACAGGGATCGAAACGATGCCAGCGAACGCGAACGACGCCACATCTCCCAACGAGCCGGAGCGTGAGAGCGGCCAGCGAAATGCCGATGCCAGGTTCCGCGCCGTGCTCGAAGCGGCGGTCGACGGGATCGTGCTGATCAACAGCACCGGGGAGATCATTTCGGTCAATCGGGCCATCTGCAAGTGGTTCGGCTACTCCACCAGCGAACTGCTCGGCCAGAACGTGCAGATGCTGATGCCCGAGTATCTGCGACCGGTGCACGAGGCCGCCATGCAGGCCTATCTGGCCGGCGGGCCGCCGAAGGTGATCGGCATCGGCCGTGAGACGATGGCTCTGCATCGCGACGGCACCGAGTTTCCCATCGAGATTTCGGTGAGCGAATTCCGCGAGCCACAAGGGCGGACCTTCGCTGGCGTGGTGCGCGATATCCGCGAGCGCGTGGCGGCGCGCGAGCGCTTGGCCGAGCAGGCCCGCGAGCTGGCCGAGACCAACCACCATCTCCAAGCGCAAACCGTGGCGGCCGCCGCGGCCAATCGGGCCAAGAGCGAGTTCCTGGCCAACATGAGCCACGAGCTGCGCACCCCGTTGACGGCCATCCTCGGCTTTGCCGAAAACCTGTTGGAAGGCGATCAGAGCGAACACGATCGCCTGGCCGCGATCGCCACGATCCGCCGCAACGGCGAACACCTGCTCCAGGTGCTCAACGACATTCTCGACTTGTCGAAAATCGAGGCCCAGCGGATCGAACTCGAAGTGGCACCCGTCGCGCCGCTGCAACTGCTGTTCGACGTCGTCTCGCTGATGAAGGTCCGGGCCGACGCCAAGGGGCTGTCGCTGACCTGCGAAATCCAGGGATCGCTGCCCGACCAGGTCGAAACCGACGCCATGCGGTTCCGCCAGATCCTGTTCAACCTGGTTGGCAACGCGATCAAGTTCACCGAGTTGGGCGGCGTGCGGCTCGTCGTCTCGTGGCAGCCGGACCCGGCACCGCGCTTGATCTGCGACGTGCACGATACCGGCATCGGCCTGACGCCCGAACAAACAACCCGGGTCTTCGAACCGTTTTCTCAAGCCGATAACACCACCTGTCGGCGGTTCGGTGGCAGCGGCCTGGGCTTGTCGATCTGCCGGCAGTTGGCCGAGCTGTTGGGCGGCGGCGTCGACCTGGTTGGCAGTACACCGGGTCGAGGATCACAGTTCCGCGCCGTGATCGCCGCGCCGCGCGCGGGTGTCGCGCAGCATGTTCGCCCGACGAGCGACGGCGCGCTGTTGACGGCGGAGCATCTGCAGGGCCCCGGGGCCGACGGTGCAGCCGAACTCGCGGGCCAGGCGCGCGTGTTGAACGGCATCCGGCTGCTGCTGGCCGAAGATGGGCCCGACAATCAACGACTGATCGCCTACGTGCTGCGCAAGGCGGGCGCCGAGGTGGTGTTGGCCATCAACGGTCAAATGGCGATCGAGGAAATCCGACTGGCCCACGCCGCGGGCCGGCCGTTCGACGCACTGGTGCTCGATATGCAGATGCCCGTCCTGGACGGCTATCAGACGGCCGAGCGGCTGCGGGCCGAAGGCTATACGCGACCGATCATCGCCTTGACGGCACACGCGATGTCGGGCGATCGTGAGCGCTGCTTGATCGCCGGCTGTACGGACTATGCGACCAAGCCCATCGACCGCCAGCAGCTCGTCGCATCGATCCGGCGCCATTTCGAAGAGGCGCGCCGGACAAGCGAGGCTACGGCTTCTCCAGCAGCGTCTTGATGTTGTCCAGGCCCTGCTCGAACAGCGGTCCCAGCATGCCGTCCATCATCAGGCCGAAGTAGCGGCCGAAATAGTCCATTTCGCCGTCGTAGGTCCAGCTCATCTTCGTTCCTGCGCCGGCCGGTTCGAGCAAGTAAGAGGCCTGAAACTTCGCGGCCATCGGCTCGAACGTCTCAAGGGCAAAATCGACCCGCCGAGGCGGATCGAGCCCGGCAATCTGCATCTGGCCGCGCCCCGTCTGTTCGCCTTGCCACGTATAGACGGCCTCCTGGCCGGCGCCGGTCACCGTGCTCTTGGAAGTCGGATCGGTCCGCGAGAAGGGATCCCACTCGGCATAGCGGTTCAAGTCCGAGACGACGGCGAACACCTCGGCCGGAGGCTTGCTGATCACGGTCGATCGCTCTACGTGTACTCGACTGGGCAGCAGCGCCGGCACGAGCAGTGCCGCGCCCACGAGCACGACCAACGCACCAACGAGCCATTTCCACGCGTTTTTCATCGCTGCACCTCGCCAAGGGTCGAAAGGCTAGGGACTCGCCGGAGCGGATTGCCGGCGCCGCTGTTCTTGCTGCAGGCCAGCACGGACGTCGGCCAGGGCACGTTTGCCCTGCAGGGCCAGGGCATTGTTGGGATCGATGCGCAGCGCGCGGTCGTATTCGAAATCGGCTTCGTCAAAGCGTTGCAGCCGCAGGTAGCAATCGCCCAGCAAGGCATAAGCGTTGGCGAACTTCGGCTTGGCCTCGATCGTGAGCCGATAGTGCGGAATCGCCTCGGCGAACTCGCTCAATTCGCGCAGCGTCTGCGCCAGGTTGAAATGGACCGACGCATCGCTCGGGTCGATTTCGACGGCCTTCCTAAAATGCTGGACGGCCTGGTCGTATTGCCCCTGGTTGTAATAACCGTTCCCCAGCTTGGCCTGCGCCACGAAACTCTTCGGATTGACTCCGGCCGTGTGCGTAAACAGCGTCTTGTCGTTGTACCAGACGAGCGACTGCCGATAGCCGAGCAGGCCCAGGCCCAACAGGCCACAGACGATCACGGCCCGGACCAACGGACCGGCGCCTCCCTGGCTGAGAAACCAGGCCAGGGCCAGCGCGGGACCCAGCAGCGCCAGGTAGGCATACCGATCGGCCACCGTCGAAATTCGCTGGTAGTCGAAGCTCACCAGGCCGAGCGTGGGCAGCAGCGCCACGACAAACACCGCCGCGGCCGTGAGCCAGGCTCGCCGCTGGCTGAGCGAGGCGAGCCAAAACAAGATGCCCAGCGGCAACGCGCCGGTTGCCCACCAGAAAGATTCCTTGAGCACCGCTTGCGGGCTGTGCGAATAGTCGGCGCAAAACCCCAGCGGCAAGATCAACTTGAACAGGTAGAACGCCAAGGCGTCCAGCGCCAACAAGGGTCGCGCCCACAGCGGGACCGGATGCTCGGCGATGGACGCGGATTGCAGCGAGTGATTGACCCAGGCCACCCATAGCGCCAGGGCCAGCCAGGGCAACAGTGCCAAGGCCACGCGCAAGGGCGAACGCCGCAGCCAGCCCACGTCGATCGCGGCGGCCACCAGGGGGATCGCCGCTGCCGACGGCTTGGACAACATCGCCAGCAGGATGGCCGCGGTGGCCAGCGCGTAGTTCAACCAGGTCAGACTCCGACCGCGTTCGAAGTGGTCGCTGAAGCACAAGTACTGCCAGAGTGCGAAGGTGCCGAAGCACCCGGCCAAGAGCCCCTTGGTTTCGCTCACCCAGGCGACGCTTTCGACCTGCAGCGGGTGCAAGGCAAACAACAGCGCCCCGCAGGCCGCGCCCCAGGGATTGTGAAACAACCGCTCAAGCAACAGCAGCACGAACACCGTCGAGAGGATGTGCAGCGCGACCGCGGACACGTGATACACCAGCGGGTTCCGCAGCGGCGCGGCACCAATCTGCTGCTCGGCCAGCGATTCGGCCAGCGGTGTCTGGAGCGCGTAGAACGTGTACGTCACCGGCGCATACAGGCCGAGGAATCCCTGGCTCCAGATCCGCGCGAAGTTCTCACCGTTGAGCGGGCTCAGGTAGGGGTTGCCAAAGACGTTTTGCGGATCGTCCCAGGAGGTGAACTTCAGTTGCGGCACGGCGCTGTAGACGAGCGCCGTCGCCACGACGACGACGAGGACCGCCAGCAATAGCTTGCCCGGCGTCGTGGCGGCAGTCGGAGCAGGCGCACTGGGCATGGGCAACGCGTTCCAGGCCAAAGAACAAGCGGCGGGCACAGGAAGGGGCTGCCCGCAATGATCGACAAAGTCGAGCAAGAATAACAGCCCGCGCCGCACGCGGCAAACCGCCGCCGGTCTCAGGCGCCGGCGCCTTGTGCGGTGTACAACGCCGCGATCAGGGCATAGGTCTCGGCCACGCGCACCAGGTCGTCGATCGAGACCCACTCTTCGAGCGTGTGCGCGCCGCCACCGTGCGGGCCGTGCGTGATCGCCGCGATCGCGGCCTCGGCCCAAAATGTGTTCCCGTCGTCGACAAACGGCTTGCCGCCGCGGGGCAGCCGCGACTCGCCACGCAGCGCGCGGGCCGTGTCGAAGGCCGTCACCAGGAGGTCGTCCTCGGGCAGCCGGAACGCGTCGCGCACCAGGCGAAACTCACCGACGATCGACGCGCCCGTGGCCTGAGACGTCTCGTCGAGCAGGCGGCGATACTCCGCCTCGACCGCCCGGCGATCGCGGCCGGGCAGCCAGCGCCGCGTGCCTTCGAGCCAGAGCTCCTGCGGAAACTGGTTGTAAATCTCGCCGGCATGGAGCTGGCCGACGAACACGCTCTCGCTGCCGGCGTGCGGATCGCTATGACCGGCGAGCTCTTCGTTCCAACGGTCCAAGCGGCGCACCAGTTCGGCGCCCGCACTGATCACGTGCGGCTCGTCGCGCGGGCGCATGACCTCGTGGACGGGCGCGCCGCTGCGGCTTACGCGGACCTGCAGCACTGCCTGGCCGCGACCGGTCGCGGCCAGCACGTCGGTCAGATACTCGGGAATGAGCGCGGCGTGCCCGACGTATCCCTCGCGGATCAAGCCTTCGAGCTGCGAGCCGTCACCCCAGGGGGCCTCGTGCAAGTCATGCGCGGTGAGCAGTACCGATCCCTGTTGAGCCAGGTTCAGCTCGCGCACCACGCGCAGGGCCTCGACCGCCGCTGCTACGCCCGCCTTCATGTCGGCGCTGCCCGACCCGGTGAGCCGCGCGGCGGTGACGCGCGGCGCGACGAACGGCAGATGGACCGTATCGAGGTGGCCGTCGAATTGCAGCACCGGGCCGGAGGCGGCGCCGGGCCAGCGGACGGCAACGGCCGGCGCGGGATCGTAGCCGCCTCGGGGGCGCTCGACGGTGAAACCCTCGGACGCCAACAGCGTGCCGAGGCAGTCGAGCACACCGGCAGCGCGGCCCGTCGGACTGTAGATGTCACACAACGCCAGGGCCGTGTCGACGAGCCGGCGCCGATCGACCGCGCGGCCGATCGCCTCGACCCAGGCGCGTTGTGTGGAGTTGTCCACGCGGCTTACGGCGCGTCGGCCACGGCGCCGTCGGTGTTCTGGATGGCGAACAGGTGCGTCTTGTTGGCAATGTACAAGATGTTGTTGGCCACGACCGGCGTGCTGTACACGGCGTTGCCCATGTTGATCTCGGTCATCGGTTCGGCGGCTTCCTTGTCGGCCGAGTGCTTGAACACGGCCACGTCGCCATCCTCGTCGCCGATGTAGACCTTGCCGTCGACGACCAGGGCCGACCCCCAGCTCGCCGCGAGCATGTCATAGGTCCAGTTCAACTTGCCGGTCTTGGCGTCGAGACAGTGGAACAATCCGCTGAAGTCGGCCAGGTAGAGAATGTCGTCCTTGATGGTCACCGTGCCGCAGGTGCGATGCATGCTTTCTTCGAAGCCCGTCTTGCCGTCCGCGTCGAGGTCGAAGCTCGCATAGTGCCAGATCAGGGCCGAATTGGGATTTGGGCGGGCCACTTCGCCGTTTTCCTTCACGACCGCCTGGATGCGATTGTAAGGAATCGGGTGTTTCAGGTCCTTGACGTTGAACGCCAGTTCGGGGCTCACGTCGCCGCGCTTGTTGGGGTCGATGCACCAGAGGTGACCTTCGCCCTCGCCGTGCTCCGGATCCTGACCGACGGCCACATAGACCAGGCCGTTGTAGACGACCGGCGTGCCGATCAGGTCGTTCCGCGTGCCACGACCGCCGAGAATCAGCTTGGCTTCCTTGGGATTGCTGTCGAACTTCCAGAGCAGCTTCGGCTTGCCGTCCGGCGTGGCCTCACCCTGGAAGCTGTAGAGCCAGCCGTCGCCGCCGGGGAACAACACCTGCGGCACGCCGCCCAGCACGGCATACGTCGGCGACGACCATTGACCGTGATGGACGTTGATGCCCGGCGAGTTGTCCTGCCAGAGCACCTTGCCGGTGTGCTTGTCCATGCAAAGGAAGCTCGGCGCGGCGGGCGCGGGAATGTTGACGTGCGATTCGTCGACGCCGTTCGACGTGCAGACGAACAGCAGGTCGCCGGCCGAGGTGACCGAGCAACTGCACATGTTGTGCTGGCTGACGCCCAATTCCTTCATCATGTCGAAGTACCAGACCGCATCGGCCTCGTCCTTGGCAGTCACCTTCTCCGACTTGAAGGGGCCATCGTTCTCGTCGTCGTAGAAACCGGCCGTGTCGAGACAGACGACTTCGCCGCGGCTGGTGACGAACCACAGGCGGTCGCCCTCGACCAGCGGCGCGCAGCAGATGCCTTGCAGCGGCCAGTCGTGCACGCGCCCCGTCGGCAGCTTCTCGCTCGAGTGTTGCCAGAGGAAGCTGCCGTCCGCGTCTTTGAACGCCAGCAGGCAGCCCAAGTCGACTTCGGCCGGGTAGCGCTTCAGCCAGCCGGCGCCGTTGTTCGAACCGACGTAGCATTGGCCGTTGGCGACGACCGGGTTGCCGTAGCTTTGCGAGCCGAGCTTGGCGACCCACTTGATGTTCTTGCTGGTTTCTTTCTTCCACTCGCCGGTGTCTTCGTCGAACTCACCGGGTTCCCATTCAGTGGGAATGTTCTGGCCCTCGGGCGTGTTGTTGCGGATGGTCGAGCCGCCCCATTGACCCCAATCGCCAGGGCCGATGCCCGCCGGGGCCGGCCAGGACTGCTTGGGTTGCTCGATCATCTTGATCGCCGTCGAGGGCTTGGCCGGGGCCGCGGCCTCGAGCGCGTGGCTGACGCCGAGCGCAATGCCCGCGGCGGCCGCGAGCGTGCTCAACAGGACCAGGCGAAACGTCGTATTCATGGCGAACCTTTTAGCGAGCAGGCGGTTAATCAAATGGACAGATGCGGAACACAACGCCGCGGCCGGGCACCCAACCGGTGCGCCGTTCAGCCGTTCGGCGTGACGCTGATGTTGTCGATGAAAATCTCGGCGTTCGTGGCGTTGCCGAACAGGCCGGGGCTGCCGGTCAGGTTGCCCACCTCGTCGCGGGCTTCGACCGTCCAGTTCTTCGGCTCGGCCTCGCCGCGCTTCCAGACCTTGCCGCGGAGCACGGCGACGCCGTCCTCGACGCTGGCCCGGAACTTGAGCGTGTACCAGACGTGCGGCTCCCACTTGAACGGAACCGACTTGCTCATCCGGTCCAGCTCGGGCGTCCACGAACGGATTTGCAACTGCTGGCTCGCGCCCATCAGGTCGAGCGTGTAGCGTTGGGCGATGAGCCCCATGTCGGGCAGCTTGTTGTCGCGGATTTCGCCGCGGACGTCGGCCTGGATGGTGTAGTCGTGCATGTCGACGTGGCCCATCCAGCCCTGGCTGCGCATGCCCTTGGGAATCGTGGTGATCTTGGTGGCCACGACGTTGCCTTCGTACTTGCGCGGCCCGCGCTGAATGACCAACTGTGGTCCGCCCGCGGGATCGTTCCCCCAGGTCCAACTGGCCAGGATGTTCTCGCGCTTGAGGACGCCCAGCGGGGCCTCGAGCGCGGCCTTGGCGGCGTCGACGTTCTTGCCGACCTGGTCCGCCAGGCCCAGGTAGCGCATCAGCACCGACCAGGTCTGCCGCGGCAGCGCCTCATCGAACTTCACCTGCGGTTTGCCGCCGTTGATGAACTCGGTCAAGGCGTGCACGTAGAGCTTGCCGGCCAAGGGGGCTTCCTTGGTTAGTTTGTCGAAGAGATTCTCGTCGAGCGTGATGTGCCGGTAGCGCACGCCCACCCAGGTGACCGGAATCTCGCCGCCGGCGAAGTCGAACTTCCAGGGCAACGGCGGGACCACACGCACGCGCGCCTGACCCTGCAGATCGCCCACCTTGGCGGTCACGATCGTCGCATGGTGCGAGGCGACGCTGTCGGCTACGAAATTGCCGCTCGAGTCGATCGCGCCGCCGGCGGCGACGCTGAACGTCGCCTTGGCGGGCGTGTCCAGCAATTGGCCCTTGGCGTTGAACAGCCGCACCTGGAAGGCCTGCTTGGCGCCCGGCTTCATCAGCACTTCGGCCGGCACGACCTGGACCAAGGCCGGCGTCTTGTCGTCCGCGACAGGAGTTTCAGCCGCCGGCGCCGGGATCGGCGTGGCTTGCGGCTTGGCGTCTTTCTTGCCGAGGCAATAGATCGCACCGGTCGAAGGCAGATAAATGCGACCATGCGACACGGCCGGCGACCCGAGCACTTCTTCGCCCGCCGGCAGCCGCACTTTGTGCACGACTTCGAGACCCTTTTCGGTCGGCTTGAAGATCCACCACCGGCCGTTGGCTTCGCAGGTGTAGATCCGGCCGTCGGCCCAGACGAGACTCGACCGCATCATCGTGCCGAGTTTTTGCTTCTTGCCGATCAGCTTGCCTTTGGCGGCATCGACCACGAACAAGCCGGCCGAGTCGTCGACGACGTACAACCGATCGTCGACGGCCAGCGGCGAGCTCTTGCCGATTCCGAGTTCCTTGATCCGCCAGATTTCGCCCGTCTTGGTGATGTCGCCGGTGCCCAGCGCGTTGACGGCCGCCAGCGAGCCCATCGTGCTGTCTTCGGGGTTTTCTTCGCTGTGCCCGCAATAAACGGTTTCGCCGATCAGGATCGGCGACGTGTTGACGCCGCGGCGCGAAAGCTGGTAGCTCCAGACCTGTTTGCCCGTGCGCGGCTGAAAGGCCCAGAGGCCGCCGTCGCCCGAGCCGAAGATCATCACGGCCTGACCGCCGACCACGCCGACCACCGGGGTGCTATAGGTCGTGTCCTCGGGCAGCGGCTTGGTGCCGTTGAACCAGCGCACCTCGCCGGTTTGCTTGTCGAGGGCCATGAAGCGATGCGTCGGGCGGGCCATGTCGCCCCAGCCGATCACCACCGCGCTGATGATGACCAGGTCTTCGAACACGATCGGCGTGTTCGTGCGGCCGCCATAGGTCGACAGCAAGCCGAGCTCTTCGCTCAGCGACCGGCTCCAGAGCGTCTTGCCCGTTTCGCCGTCCAGACACTGGAAGAAACCGCACACGCCCATCGCATAGATGTGACCCGTCTCCGGATCGCCGACACACGCGCTCCAGGCGACGCGCTCCTTGGGCACGTCCGACAGGAAGACGTTGAACTTGTTTTCCCAGATCGTCTTGCCGCTGGCGGCGTCGACGCACACCACCTTTTCACGCTCGCGCGGCGTGCCGGGCTCGTCGCGGCAGAGCGTGTACATCTTGCCGCGCAGAACGATGGGCGAGCTGATCGTGCCGATGTCGGTCCGCTTCCAGAGCAGGTTTTCGCCCTCGGGCGACCAGCTCTCGATCAGGCCCGTCTCACGCGAGATGCCGTTTTGCTCCGGCCCGCGCCAACTGGGCCAATCCATCGGGTCCGGGGTCGCGGCCGACAGCCGGCCGGGGACCAGGGTCAACAGCAACGCGAGACAACACGAACCCCACAGCATGCGGCCTGCCGACCGCGCGGTGATGGGAGCATTCATAGGGAGCTATTTCTGCGTGGGTGGGCGCCGGAGGCGGGTACGTTGACGGGCCCCGGCACACTCAGCCAGGACACTCGCTCAAGATTGCCCAGGCCGCAGCCTTCACGCCACGGCCCGAGCTTACCCGCCAAGATAAGCGCCCCCCTGTGCCCAGGCAAGTTTCGGCGAGAATTGCGACGTTTCTGCCCGCCTTTTCGCCCCCTATTGGAGCTAGTCACCCTTAATTTTCACCAGGCCTTCGAGGGCCGAGCATGATTTGCCGCGATCCTTCCACCGAGGCGCTAGGTACGCGCAACGCGGCCGAGAGGCCCCGATCGCATCTCCGGGGCTGGGCGCCACCGTTCGAGGTGCAGTCCAGGTCGAGACCCGCAACTTGGCTGCTCAATCGAACCACTCGTCGCGGGGATCGAACTTGGGATGGACGATGTTGAGGATCTTCATCCGTCCGATGGCCCGGTGGCGCACGCCCGGCCGAATGACGACGCACATGCCCGGCCGCAGCGCGACGAATTCGTCGTCGAGTTGGAGCCGCGCGTCGGGGCCGCACTCGAGGATGTAATAGGTCTCCGTCAAGTTGCGGTGGTAATGCAGTTGCGCGTCTTCGGTGACGTCCACCTGGTGCAAGGTGCCGGGAAAATCAGCCACGTTTTCCAGCGCTCGGCGGCTCGCGCCGCAGGGGCAGGGCACGGGTTCGATGCCCGCAAAGTCGACGACTTCGTACGAAGATTTGCCGGCTGTGCGCATCGCGAAGAATCTCCCGGCGAGCCGTGGCTCGGCGCGCCCGTGCAGTGATCGGGTTTTGCCCCACCATACCCGCGCCCTAGGGCGCGAACTACTCGTGGACGATCCGTCGGCGCGGCGTTCGGGTCGGGCAAATTGGCGAGACCTCCCGGGGCCAAAACGGCTGCTAGCGGCTCGGCCAATCGGCAAGGTTTGACCACTTTCGCCGCACGGCAAGGTCTGCGTAACGCGAGCGTTAAACCATTTGCTGAAAATTACTTCCGGCTCTCAAGGGGTCTGGAAACGGTCGCCGATACGGTAGGTGTCCCTGAAGGCTGCGCAAGCGCATGCCTGGCAGGGGATCCAACCCATAGAAGGGCTGTGCAGGCGACGGCCGCGCGTCAGGGACACGACGTGGCGGCCGAAGTCGTGCAGCCGACCAGCCAGATCCGAGTCGCTTCGAGCGGCTCGACCCACCTGACGGTTACCAACCCCGCGCTTGACCGAGTCGTGCGCCCCCTGCGGGCCCGTGGCTCGACATACCAAGGATGGAGTGTTCGTCCCCAAGCGCACCGTTGTCCGGTGCGAGAATTTTGTTCGTTTTTTGGGATGCGCGCTACCCCAATGTTTCGTAGAAGGAGACGTTCCTCAATGAAGATGCGAATGCTCTTTGGGGCGCTCGTGGTGAGCGTTGGCCTGTGTACCCAGAGCTTCGGTTTCGAGCTCTTGGATCGCATGCTTGGCCTGAATTGCCACTCGGGCTGCGGCAGCTGCTGTGAGGCGAGCTGCTGCGAGCCCAGCTGCTGCGCGGCCGAAGCTTCGTGCTGTGCGCCAGCGAACTGCTGCACGGCGGACCCGGGCTGCTGCGCTCCGGCGGCGGCTTGCTGTGCTCCGGCGTGCGAGCCGGCTTGCTGTGCTCCGGCTTGCGAACCGGCCTGCTGTGCTCCGGCCTGTGAGCCGGCGTGCTGCGCTCCGGCCAGCTGCTGCGAGAAGAAGTGCTGTGCGAAGAAGTGCTGCAAGAAGCGCTGCGACCTGTTCTGCGGCCTGAAGGGCATGTTCGATTGCGGCCACTGCTGCAAGAAGAGCTGCTGCAAGTCGTGCTGCGAGCCCGCCTGCTGTGCCCCGGCCTGTGAGCCCGCTTGCTGCGCTCCGGCGTGCGAGCCCGCTTGCTGTGCCCCGGCCTGCGAACCGGCTTGCTGTGCTCCGGCTTGCGAACCGGCCTGCTGTGCTGCGGCTTGCGAACCGGCCTGCTGTGCCCCGGCCTGCGAACCGGCTTGCTGCGCTCCGGCCAGCTGCTGCGATAGCGGCTGCCACAGCTGCTGCAACAGCTGCTGCAAGAAGAAGTGCCGCAAGGGTTGCCTCTTGGACATCTTCGCTTGCAAGAAGAAGTGCTGCAAGAAGTCGTGCTGCGAGAGCGCTTGCACGACCTGCTGCTCGGCTCCGGCTTGCTGTGCTCCGGCCTGCGGCGCTTGCAACAGCGGCTGCAGCGGTGCTGCTCCGGCTGGTCAGCCCGCCCCGGCTGCTGAAGAGTCGGCTCCGATGCCGCCTGCCCCGACCCCGGATGCCTCGGCTTCGATCCAAGGCGCCCGTCGCGTGGTCAAGGCTCGCACCGGCAGCGTGGTGCTCCGCAACTAAGACGAGTCTCGCACTCGCCTGAAAGCAACACGGCCCGCCTGAGGTTACAACTTCAGGCGGGCCGTTCTTTTTTTGTGGCCGACCGGGCCACGCGAGCTGCGCCCTTTCGCGATAGAGTGCAGCGGCCCGCGGCGGCCTCGACTCACCTGGCCGCACGGCTCGCGGCCTGTGCCGCGGCATATCCGAGCAGGTCGCCGCGCTCGCGGCAGATCGCTGCCCAATCGTCGACGCGACCGGCCTGCTGGGCGAGTTCGGCCAGGGAATCGACCAAGGCGCTACCGTGCCAGGGCGAGGGTAATCGCTCGATCGCCACGTCGAACGCCTCGCGCGCGCGGCCCGTACGGGCCAACAGCGCCACGTAAACCTCTGCCGCCACGGCGCGGGCGTGATCGCTCGCGGCGGCTTCGACCTGAGCGCGGAAGTAGCTCAAGGCCTCGTCGACGTCTTGTCCCAGGCTGGCGGCAAAGTAGAGCCGGCTGGCGGTGTAAACGTCCTCGAACGGCACCTCGCCGCGGTAATGGTACGCCGGCGCCAATGCCCGACCGTACTCGGCCAGATCGAGCGCCAACCGTAGCGTCGCCGGATCGTCGAGCACCCGGGCAAATCGCACCACGGCCGCCAGGTGCGACGTGTCGATGTGGTAGTTGTTGTCGGCCAGCAGCTCGGGATCGAGCGCCAGCGCCTCGGTGAGCGAAGTTCCCGACCAGGCCACGCCGCGGCGTTCCAGATCGGATCGCACGTTGTCGACCAGGTCGCCGTGCAGCCGGCGCACGAGCACCCCGGCGATCGCCTGCTGCTGGGCGCGGGGCCGCCCGTGGACCTGGGCGTCGTAGGTCGTAATCGCCTGGCAGGTGCCGTAATGGGCCAGGAGCAGCTCAAAACCCAGTTCGGGCGCGACTCCTTCGACCAGCCCGATTTCGATCCAAGCCGCAATCTGGTCGTCGGCGGGCGTTGCCGTGCGCATCGCCTGGGCCGTGGCCTCGCGGTCGCCGACGACGCGTAAATAGCGCCAGGCCATGGGAATCTCGCCGCGAGCCAGGAGCAAATGGCCTACCTCGCGGCATGCGGCCAGATAGCGCTCTTCCAGCTGCGCACGCGGGACGTCGGGCAGCTCGTCGAGCGTGGTGCCCGAGGCCAAGGGCAACCCTAGCGCCGCACGGGCCTGCATCAGGCGCACTTCGAACAGCTCCGGGCCGCGCCCGGCTTCGGCCAGGCCGACGGCCAGGGCGGCCAAGGCCGAATCGACGCCGCCTGCCACCAGGTCGCGGGAAAATTGATCGTAGAACGGATCGGACATCGGCGCTGCTTCAAGGGGGTGTGGGCGTGTTGCCGTTGATCGTAGCTGCGCGGTCGACGACTGAAAACGACTGGGCTAGCATGAACCGACTGAACCGTTCCTGCCCGCGCCCTCGCTGTTTGCCGCTTGCCCCATGACCGAAGTTGCGCCTGATTTTGCCGGCCTGCAAGTGGCCGCTTTCGAAAGCCGCCGGGCCGAGGAACTGGGCCGGTTGATCGAGAAGTTCGGGGGGGTCCCGCATGTCAGCCCCTCGATGCGTGAGGTGCCGCTGGCGGAGAATCCCGAGGCGGTGGCCCTGGCTCGCCGGTTGATCGCCGGCGAGTTCGACCTGGTGATCTTCATGACCGGCGTGGGCACCAACATGCTCGGCCAGCAGATCGAGGGCCAGGTGTCGCGCGACGAGTTTCTGGACGCGCTGCGCCGCGTCACGACCGTCGCGCGCGGTCCCAAGCCTGTGGCAGTGCTCAAGCAATGGGGGGTCGAACCGACCTATCGCATTCCCGAGCCGAACACCTGGCGCGATTTGCTGGACGTGCTCGATCGCGAAGTGCCGCTCGACGGCCGCCGCGTGGCCGTGCAGGAGTATGGCGTCTCGAACCGGCACTTGCTCGTTGGCCTGGCGGCGCGCGGCGCCCGGGCCGAACCCCTGGTGACTTATCGCTGGGAGCTGCCCGCGGACGTCGCCCCGCTCGAGGCGAATGCCCGAGCCCTGGCCGCGGGCGAGCGGCAGGTGGTGTTGTTCACCAGCAGCAACCAGGTACACAACCTGCTCGCCGTGGCCGAGCGGTTGCGGATCGAGCCTGAGGTCCGCGCAGGCCTGTCGCGCGCCGTCGTGGCCTCGATCGGCCCGACCATGAGCGAGACGCTGCGCGAGCTGGGGCTGCCGGTCGACTTGGAGCCCGAACATCCGAAGATGGGCCACCTGGTGCGCGAGGCGGCCGAGCGCAGCGCCGGCATCCTGGCGCGCAAGGCGCAACTGGCCGCGCGACTCGAGGCCGTGACCACGGCGACTGCGCCTGCGCAGGCAGCCTGGTACGACAGCCCGTTCATGCGCGCGACGCGGCTCGAGCCGGTGCCCTATACGCCGATCTGGCTGATGCGGCAGGCCGGGCGCTATCTGCCGGAATACCGCGCGATCCGCTCGCGGGTCAGCTTTCTCGAGCTGTGCAAGGATCCCGCGCTGTCGGCCGAAGTGATGATCAATTCGGTCGCACGGCTGGGTGTCGACGCGGCGATCATTTTTTCCGACTTATTGCCGATCCTCGAGCCACTCGGATTCGACCTGGAATTCGCCGCCGGCGAGGGGCCTGTGATTCACAACCCAGTCCGCGCGGCGGCCGACGTCGATCGCGTGCTCGAGTTGGAAAGCGTCGACAGCCTGTCGTTCGTCATGGAGACGGTTCGCCAGACGCGCGCAGGCCTGCCCGCCCATTTGCCGGTGATCGGGTTCGCCGGCGCGCCGTTTACCTTGGCCAGCTATGCGATCGAAGGCGGATCGAGCCGCAACTATCTGCACACCAAGACGCTGATGTACGGCGACGAAGGCGCCTGGCAGGCAATTCTCGGCCGGCTGGCCCGGGCCGTGACGCGCTATCTCAATGCGCAGATCGCCGCCGGTGCCCAGGCCGTGCAATTGTTCGATAGTTGGGTCGGCTGCCTGGGGCCCGACGACTATCGACGCTACGTGTTGCCGTTTACCCGGGCCGTGATCGAGGGCGTCACGCCGGGGGTGCCGGTGATCAATTTCGCTACGGGGAATCCGTCGTTGCTGCCGCTGCTGGCCGAGGCTGGCGGCGCGGTGATCGGTGCCGATTGGCGGATCGAGATCGATGAAGCGTGGCGGCTGGTAGGCCACGACCGCGCGATCCAAGGCAACCTCGACCCGTTGGTGCTGTTGGCCGAGCCCGCGTATATCCGCGACCGCGCCGAGGCGATCTTGCGGCGCGTGGGCGGCCGGGCGGGACACATCTTCAACCTGGGGCACGGCGTCCTGCCGCAGACGCCGGTCGACCACGTGCGAGCCCTGATCGACGCCGTGCACGAATTGAGCCAGCAGGCCGTCGCGGGCGTCTAGGCGCCAGGGTCCTGGCGGCCGAGCTAAGGGGTCGGTCGAACTATGGGTGCCGGCCGTTCAGTCGAGCACGGATTCGCTCGATTCGTCGGGCTCGTTGTAGGTTTCGGGTTCGGGTGCTTCGTCGCGTTCGCCGCTGCTCTCGGCGCGTTTGCGCAGGTAGAGCTTGATCGGCACTTCGCCAAACGGGAGGTGCTCGCGAAACACGCCCAGCAAATAGCGCTGGTAAGGCGGCGAGAAGCCGCTGGGGAAATTGGTGAACAACACGACCGTCGGCGGCTGCACGGCGACTTGCGTGGCGTAGTAGATGCGCGGCCGGCGGTTGGCGACCATCGGCGGCTGGTTATGCTCGACCGCCGCGTGGACCAGCTTGTTCAGATCGGCCGTGCTGACGCGCTCGAGCGACTGCTTGAACAGCATCTGGGCGTGATTGATCAGCGCCTTGACGTTTTTGCCCGTCTGGCCGGTGACGAAGGCGATCGGCGCGTACCACATCGTGCGGAAAGTGTCGCGCAGATAGTTGGCCCATTTCTCCGTGGGCATGGTGTCGGCCAGCAGGTCCCATTTGTTGACGACAAAGATGCAGGGCTTGTATTGCTTGGCGATGTAGTCGCAGAGCTGCTTGTCGACCTTGCTGATCCGCTGGCCGGCATCGAAGAACAACAGCACGACGTCGGCCCGGCGAATGCTGCGCTGTGCACGGTGCGAGCTGTAGAACTCGATGTCGCTGGCCAGGCTCTTGGTGCGCCGCAGGCCCGGCGTGTCGATGGCCATGAACGGCTTGCCGTCGAGCTCGAAACGGACGTCGACGCTGTCGCGCGTCGTGCCGGGAATCTCGCTGACGATCATCCGCTCGGCCTTGGCCAGCGTGTTGACGAACGTGCTCTTGCCCGTGTTGCGGCGGCCGACGATGGCCACCTTCATCACCGGGTCGGCCGGTGGCTCGTTGCGCTCCGGGGGGAGTCGCCGGAGGATTTCGTCGAGCAGCTCGTTGCGGCCCCGGTTGGCCAGCGCGCTCACCTTGATCAGTTTGCCGCGGCCCAGACGATAGAACTCGTCGGCCGAGGATTCATGCTCGGGCCCGTCGGTCTTGTTGGCCACGCAGAGCACCGGCTGCTTGACGTAGCGCAAGCGTTTCGACACTTCCTGGTCGAGCGGCGTCAGGCCCTGGCGCGTGTCGACCACGAACAACAACAGGTCGGCCGAGTCGATGGCCGTCTGGATCTGTTCCTCGACATGCGCGGTGAGATTGTCCTGGTCTTCGAGGCCCATCCCGCCGGTGTCGACCAGCTCGAAATAACGATCGCCGACGCAGATCAATTGCGCGACGCGGTCGCGCGTGACGCCGGCCTGGTTGTCGACGATCGCCAACCGGCGGCCGGCGAGCCAATTGAACAGGCTCGACTTGCCGACGTTCGGCCGTCCGACAATTGCAACGCTGGGGACACTCACGGGCGTAACGTTTTCGCGGCAAAGGGGTGAAGGGCAGGGGGGCGCCGCCCTGGCAGGACGGCGAGCGGCCGCATGGGGCGCCTACGGCCAGGTTCGCCGGCCGCAGGAAAGTCTTGCGCACAAACTTCCTCCAGCAATCCTAACCCGACGGCCGCGCCGAGCGAATGGTTCGCCCCGCGCCGGCGGCTGTGCGGCGGTGCGAAGGGGGCGATATATTGACCGCGTCGACCGTAAACCCCGGGGTTGCACCGAGATGAGCAATTCGCCGCACCAGGACGCGAGAGCCCCGTGGGGCACTGAACAAGTCTTGGCCCGGCTCGAGCGGCTCGAAAGGGCAGGCGTGCGGTGGCTTGGGCGCGGGCGCTGGTCGCCTGGCGCGACGTCCGCACCCCCGCCAGCCGAAACTAAGCCCACGCCGGTCGAGCGGACCGTCGAGCAGTTGCGGTCGGGGGAGTCGTCCGGGCCCGTTGAACAGGAAGTCACGATCGAGGAACAGCTCCCCATGACCCCCCCGGTACAGACCAAGCAGGCAGGCGAACCTGCCCGCGCGACCTCCCAGCAGGGCGCGGCCGACGGCGTGGCGGGCCTGGAGGTGATTCGCCGCGAGGTGGCCGCGTGCACGCGCTGCTCAAAGCTGGCCTCGACGCGCACGCAAACCGTGTTCGGAGTGGGCAACCCCAAGGCCCGGCTGGTGTTCTGCGGCGAGGCGCCGGGTGCCGACGAAGATGCCCAAGGCGAGCCGTTCGTCGGCCGCGCGGGCCAGTTGTTGACCAAGATCATCGAGGCCTGCACGCTGCGGCGCGAGGATGTCTATATCCTCAACGTGCTCAAGTGCCGGCCGCCGGAAAACCGCAATCCGCTGCCCGACGAGGTGGCCAACTGCCGCGGATACCTCGACCGGCAGTTGGAGGTGATCCGGCCCGAGTTCATCTGTTGCCTGGGTTCGGTAGCGGCCAAGACGCTGCTGGAGACCGAGGAATCGATCGGCCGGCTGCGCCACCGCTGGCACGATTATCGGGGCGTGCGCGTGTGGTGCACCTATCATCCGGCGTATCTGCTGCGCAACCCGGCGGCCAAGAAGGACGTCTGGGAAGATATGAAGATCTTGATGCGCGAGCTGGGGATCGTGCTGGAAAAAAAGTAAATCTTCCCGGGGGGCACCCGTATGGCCGGCGGACAACCTGATCTGCGGTTTGTGATTCGCGCGCTGTTGTTCGTGGCGGCGTTGGCGTTTTTGGGGTTTGCCAGCGCGTCGGTCACCCTGGCCAGCGCGATGCTCTTGTTGCGCGAGGCGGCGCTGCTCGTCGCCGTCGCCGTGGCGGTGGCGGCGCGGGGACTGTGGCGGTCGTTCGCCGCGGCTTATTTTCTGGCCAACTGGGCGATCAACATCAGCGACTTTTACGGATTTACCAACCTGCTCGGCCCGGCGATCTGCCGGGCGTTTCGCCACCCGGTGGTCGAAGCCGCTACCTGGGATTACGAGGCAACCGTTTGGGACCAGGATCCGTCGTACTGCATCATCAAGATCTTCGATGCGTCGGCGTCCATCGTCGGTTCGCTCGCGGCCGGTTGGCTGGCCGCGGAGATTCACCGCCAACGCACCGCGGGGCGCGAGGCGGCCTCGTCATGAGCAGTGCACCGGCAAATGCCATCACCCCGCCGCCGCGAGCGGTCTGGCGATTCACGGTCCGCGGGCTGCTGCTGGCCACCGTGCTCGCGGCGCTGGCGTTTGCCGCTTTGAGGTATGCCAACGCATGGTGGGCTTGTGCCTGGGGAACCATCCATTTCGCTTGCGTCGTGTTGGCCTTGTCGACGGCCGCGGGCGCGGGCGGGCGAAGCCGGGCCTTTGCCATCGGGTTCATTCTCGGCGCCTTCTGGTCGAGCGTGATGAACGACTCGATGGCTGCCAGCGCCATCGAACTCGCTTGTCAGCCCGTGCTCCAGATGATGGGATACGACATCAGCGAAGTCACCGATCCGCCCTTTGGCAGCACGGCATTCTGGTCGTTGACCCCTGCACAGTACGCGGCGTCTGTTTATCAAAGCATCGCCAGCCTGCTGGTGTGCTTCATCGCAGGCCTGCTTGCCGCGTGGTTCCACGACCGTTACCACGCCGCGCGTTCGGCCGAAGCTTCGGCGGCCGCTTGAACAGACGCATCGGGATGGTGCGCGCCACGATCGCCGTTGAAGAACAGATCGCGATCGATGAACTGACGCCGTGACGCTCAAACCGACTCATCCAGCAATCGCGCCGCTGCAAGTGTCTTGGCGAATCGCTCCGCGCAGGCTGCTGGTGGCGATGGCCTTCGCGGCGCTGGCATTTGTTTCCTTGGGCTTTGCCAATGCCGGGTGGACGTGCGTCTGGTGGGTGATTTATCTCGTCAGCGTTTTACTTGCCATGGGGGTGGCCGCTGGGACCGGTGGACGAAATCGGGCCTTTGCCGTGGGGTTCATGCTCGGCGCCTGCTGGTCGACGGAAATGGAGGAATCAATCGCCAGGTACCTGGTCGACCTCTCTTGCGAGCCGTTGCTGGGGCTGTTCGGACACGAAACCAGTTTCAGTATCAGGGGGTTCTCGTATAGCAGTGAGAGATTCTGGCACCTCTATTCGGTGGAGTATGCCGCGGCCACGTATCATGTCTTGGCCGGACTCGTGATCGCAAATCTTGCAGGCCTGCTTGCCGCGTGGTTCCACGACCGTTACGACGCCGGGCGATCGATCGCCGCATCGACCGGATCTTGAACCGCCGCTGCGCCCGCGCGAAAAAGAGCGAGCCACGGCTCGGGGGAACCGTGGCTCGCTGGCACGAAGGACTGGCGCGTTGCACCCCAAGTGGAACGCGCCGCGGCAGATTAGTCCTTAAATGTCGTAGTACAGGCAGAACTCGTACGGATGCGGCCGCAGGCGCATCGCGTCGACTTCTTTTTCCCGCTTGTAGCCGATCCAGGTATCGACCACGTCGGGCGTAAACACCTCGCCCCGCAGCAAGAACTCGTGATCGGCCGCCAGGGCGTTGAGCGCCTCGTCGAGCGAGCCGGGCGTCTTGGGCACCTTGGCCAGCTCTTCCGGCGGCAGGTCGTAGATATCCTTGTCGAGCGGATCGCCGGGGTGGATCTTGTTCTGGATCCCATCGATCACGGCCATCAGCATCGCCGAGAAGGCCAGGTAGGGGTTGCAGCTCGGATCAGGACAGCGGAACTCCAGCCGCTTGGCCTTCGGGCTGGGGCTGTACATCGGAATCCGCACACTCGCCGAGCGGTTGCGCTGCGAGTAGGCCAGGTTGACCGGCGCTTCGTAGCCCGGCACGAGTCGCTTGTAGCTGTTCGTGGTCGGGTTGCTGAAGGCCAGGATGCTGGCGGCATGCTTGAGCAAACCGCCGATGCCGTGCATGGCCATTTCGCTCAGGCCTGCATAGCCGCTGCCGGCGAACAGCGGTTGCCCGCCCTTCCAGAGCGAGATGTGGGTATGCATGCCCGAGCCGTTGTCGCCGTACAGGGGCTTGGGCATGAACGTGACCGTCTTGCCGTACTTCCGGGCGACGTTCTTGATGATGTACTTGTACATGCACATCGCGTCGCCCATTTTCACCAGCTCGAGAAACCGCAGGTCGATTTCCGACTGGCCGGCGGTGGCCACCTCGTGATGCTGCGCCTCGACGTCGAGACCGCAGTCGATCATCGTCTGCATCATCTCGTTGCGGATATCCATCAACTGGTCGGCCGGCGGCACCGGGAAGTAGCCTTCCTTGTGACGCAGCTTGAGGCCCAGGTTCGGTTTCTCGTCGCGGCCGCGGTTCCACTCGGCCTCGATGCTGTCGAGGTGGTAGTAGCCCTCGTTGCTGCGCTGATCGAACCGCACGTCGTCAAAGATGAAGAACTCGGCCTCGGGCCCGATGAAGCAGGTGTCGGCGATGCCGGTGCTCTTCAGATAGTTGACGGCCTTGCGGGCCACGTTGCGGGGGTCGCGCGTGTAATCCTCGCGCGTAATCGGGTCCTGGATGTTGCAGATCATCGATAGGGTCGGCAGCAAGGTGAACGGGTCGATCACGGCCGTCTCGGGCACCGGCACGAGGATCATGTCGCTCTCGTTGATCGCCTGCCAGCCGCGGATGCTCGAGCCGTCGAAGCCGAGGCCGTTTTCGAACACGTCCTCGTCGAGCTTCGACACCGGGATCGTGAAGTGCTGCCAGATGCCCGGGAAGTCCATGAACCGCAGATCGACGGCCTTGATGTTTTTGTCACGACACAGCGCTAACACTTCATGGGGAGTCACGAGAGTTTTCCCTTTCGCGGAAGAGAACCAGAAGGAGCTGAAACCAGAAGGAGCTGCGCGCCGGAGACCGGCGTGGCATCATCGGACCCAAGCGCCGAGCGATTCGCAAGCGCCATGGACCCCCAGGCGGCGCAGATGTCACGACCCAAGGAGCAAGCGACATGCCAGCCGAGGGGTGATCGTCAGGTCGCCGGCCGGGCGGTCGTGCGCAAGCGTGTAAACGGAAACCAATTACAACGCGAACAAGATTGAATTGACGCAGCGGTGCACCGTGCTCAAGGTGTGAGCAACACCGGGCGCGGCGACGGGGCGTTGCGCGCGACGCGCGCAGGGCAGAAATCCCAGCGAAACGCTAGGAAACGGGCAATTCGCTGCGGGTCGGGGCGTGCGGCCGATGCTCGCCGTTGCGTGCAGGCGCGCCCTTGGAGGGGGCCGTCTTGGTTTCGACGCCCGCCGGTTGCGGCGGAGCGTGCAGGTGGCCGCGCAGCCGGTAGACCAGCGCCAAGAAGCACGGCACCAGCACCGGCCGTACGACGAACGTGTCGAGGATCACCCCCAGCGACAGGGCGAAGCCCAACTCGAGCATGCCCCGCAAGGTGCCGGTGAGCATCGAGAGAAAGCTGCCGGCCATGATCAGGCCGCAACTGGTGATGATCCCGCCGGTGCGGACCACCGCCTCGCGCAGGCCTTCGTGCAGGCCATGCCGGGCCTGTTCTTCGACGATCCGCGTGGTCAGGAAGATGTTGTAGTCCTCGCCCACGGCGATCAGGATCACGAACAAGAACAAGGGCGCTTTCCAATCCATGCCCGCAAAGGTCTCGCCGTAGATCCAGCCGAAAACCAGCTCGGTGGCGCCGATCGTCACCAGGTAGCTGAACACCACCGAGATGATCAGGTACAGGCACAGTAGCGGCTGCCGCACCAGCACGATCAGCACGCCCAACACGGCGATCACCACCAGCTTCTGGATCAGCCGCGTGTCGCTGTGGACCACGGCCTCGAGGTCGCGGATGCCGGGCGTCGTGCCGACGAAATCGAACTCGGCCTTGTGCCAGGGCGAAGATTTCGTCTTGGTGATCTCCTTGAGGTGCTCGTCGACCGTGTTGAGCAGGGCGACGCTCGCCCGGGCAAATGGGTCGGTACGAAACACCAGGTCGAACCGGGTCACGCTGCCGGCGAGCTCGGGCACCTGGGTGAGATAGGCCGCGCGGGTCCGCGGGTGAACCTTGATCGTCGCCCGGCGCAAACCACCGCCGCTGAGGCCATAACGCCGCGGTGGATCGCCGGTGGGTTGGGTCAGGCTGCGGACCTTGGCGACCCCGGGGATCGCGGCCAATTGCTTGGACAGATCGGTGATCATCCGTCGGCCGGCCGGCGTGTCGAAGTTGGTGCCGGGCAGATGCGCGATGACGGTGGCCGGACCGATGTCGCCGGGGTCGAAGTGCCGCCGCAGCATCTGCGTGCCCAGCACGCTGGCCCGATGCGGCGCCAGGTCCGTCAGCAGGTCGTAGCTGATTGGCACGTCGCGCCCGATCCAGGCAAACGGGGCCATGAGCAGGACGCTCACCGTCAGGATCAGCCCGGGCCGGGCAAGCATCTTGTCGGCGGCCCAGCGCCAGAACCGGCTGCCTTCGTCTTCATCTTCGGTCTCGTCGCCGCTGGAAACGGCGTTGCTCGAGCGCTTCAGACCCCACGGCCAGAACACCCAGGGGCCCGCGGCCCGCAGCAGCGCGGGCGTCAACGTCAGGCAGGCCACGAGGCACACCGACAGGCACATGGCAATGGCTGGTCCGCTGTAGCGGAACTTGCCGAAATCGGCGAAGTACATCATGCCCAGCCCAAAGACGACCGTCAGTGCGCTGCCGACCACGGCATGTCCCACCTGGCCGAGCGCTGTGGTCACTGCGGCGTGTTTGTCGAGACCGCGATTGAGCTCTTCGCGATAGCGGGCAATCAAGAACAGGCAGTAGTCGGTCCCGGCGCCGAACAGGATCACCACGACGAAGATCTTCGTCGTCTTGAAGATCTTGAAATCGAGCCAGGAAACCTGCGTGAGCGCGGCCACGAAGTCGACCGCCACCATGACCGAGACCACCATCGTGGCCAGCGTGATGAGCACCAGCAGCGGCGCGCGGTAGACGAACATCAAGATGGCCAACACGAGCACGACCGTGGTCAGCTCGATATTGGTGATGCTTTCCTGGGCCGAAGTGAGCGTGTCGGCGCCGATGGCGGCCGAACCGGAAATGCCCAACTTCAGGCCCGACGGCAGCCGCGGAGCGGCGGCCGCCATGTCGAGCGTGTGATTCACCGCGGCCAGCAATTGCATGTTGCTGGTCGTCATGAACTCGGTGGTCAGGTGGAGCAGCACCAGCGAGGCCTGGCCGTTTTTCGACGCGGCGCTGGTCAGCTTTTCGCCGACCACCTCGTCACCCCGGTCCCAAACCTCGACCAGCGGCGGCTGGAGCGGTGCCGCCGGCCGAAACGCCGCGATCAGCGCATCGAGGGTCGCCCGCTGGGTCGACGAGAGCGCATCGGGGGCGGTCCCCAGCAGTTGCGCATAATCGGCAGTTACTTGCCGCCGCCAGGCCGGGTCGTCGCTAGGCGGGACATCGCCATCGACAACCAGGTCGCGGAACAGCGTCGAGAGGTCTTCGGTGACGGCGAAATCGGCCGCCGCCAGCGCCATGCCTGGCCGCTCGACGACGAGCACCATCTGGCTGTTGGCCTTGGTGTTCGGAAACGCCTGGGCCAGGACCTCCAGGCCGCGAATGGTCGTCATTCGCCCCGGTAGATAGACCAGGTCGCCGTCCTGGGTGATGTGGTCCCAGACGGGGGCCACATGGTTGATCCCCCAGGCGAGCGCCACCCAGCCGAGGATGACGGCATACCAGTACCGCGTGACGATAGCCGCGAACCGCTGAAACATCTTGCGTTCGACCGTCTGCGACGGGCGTTTTGCACACGTGCGACGCCGGCCCAAGTCCTGCTGAGCTCGAAAACGCCCTCTTTAGTCGTCGGCCATCCGTGAATGCGTGAGGCAGGAAATCCCTTAATTGCTGTGCCCCGGCCGGCTGAACAAGCCCTTGATCCTAATCGACTGTTTACAGGTCGCCAAGCAAATGCCGCCCGAATGAGGGGTTCGCAGCTAGCCTTTACCCGACAGCAGCGGCACTGATTGAAGCTGGCCGTTTTCCAGCAGGCACCAGGCGCGCCGGGCCAGCGGGTCCATATCGGCTCGGGCCGGCAAGGACGGCAGCGGCTCGCGATGCAACACCTCGCCGCCGGGCGTCAACAACACGAGTTCCGGCGCGAGCGATGCCACGAGCAGCCGGTCGCCTGACGCTGACAGGGCCAGCTCGGCCGGTCCGGCGACCGGGGGACCTGGCGGCAGCGATTCGCCGCGCCGGTCGAATCGCAAAAGCCCCAACGCCGGCGCCGCGACCCACAGGCTGCTGGGCACCGCGGTGGTTGCCAGATCCGAGGCCCGAAGGGCCAGGTGCGAAGAAAATCGCACAACGCCGTCGGGTTCATACCAGGACAACTGGCCCTGTTCGCTGAGGGCCAACAGGGCGGGCTCCTCGTCGGCGAACAGCAGCCGGTCGACCAAGCGCACCGAGGGGGCGGTGCCCTGCGACTGGCCATAGCAGTTCAACAAGAGGATGGGGCCGTTGGCCAAGGCGACGGCACAGTGACTGCCATCGACGTTGAGCGCGACGACGCGCGGCGCTGCAGGCAGCGTGTCCATGCGCCGGCGGGTCAGCGAGCGGTCGAACCAATACAACTTGCCGGACGCCGCAGCGATGGCCACGATGCGGCCGTCGTCGCTGATATCGGCCGCAGCGATGGCGACGGGCAGCGTCCGCTCGGCAAGGGGCGCTCCGGCGGAGTCCAGCAACTGCACACGGCCGTCGCGGTGCCAGGCCAGCACCCAGCGGTGCTCGCGGGCCACGGCCATGCCGTGGTAGGGTCCGTCGAGAGTCCAGCGCTGCGGAGTGGCGGCGTCAGGCATCGTCGCGCCGCCATCGCGAACAGATTACGGATTGCGCCGCGCCAGTTGCCGACGCAGGGCATTCACCGCGGCGACGACGACCGCGTCTTCCTGCGAGCCGGGCACTTCGCCAGCGACCGGGCGCGCCGTCAGTTGAACCTTCAGGTCCGGTTCGACGCCCACCTTGCTGTAGGGGCGCCCCAGTGGCGAGTAGAACCGCGCCGTGGTCAGACGCAACCCGGCGGCCGGCAGATTGGCGACCGGCGAGAGCGGAAAGATCCCTTGGACCGAGCCTTTGCCGTAGCTGCGGTCGCCGATGATCAGGCCCCGCTGATGATCGCGGATGCAGCCGGCGAAGATCTCGCTGGCGCTGGCGCTGTCGCCGTCGATCAGCACGGCCAACGGAATCTGCCAGGTGCCGTTGAGGTGCGCCGAGTAGGTGAAATCCTCGTGCGGGTTGCGGCCGCGGGTCGAGACGATCGTGCCGCGCTCGACAAACTTGTCGGCCACTTCGACGCTCGTGGTGAGCAGCCCACCGGGGTTGCCGCGGAGGTCCATCACCAGGCTCTTCATGCCTTCGCGGTGCAGCTTCCACAGGGCGTCGTCCAGGTCGCGAGTCGTTGTCTTCTGGAAGCAGGTGAGCTTGAGATAGCCGATGCCCTGGTCCGGGTCGAGGATGTGCACGTCGTCGATGCTGGGCACATCGACGTGTTCGCGGCGAATGGCCACCGTGCGCGGCCGGCCGCCCGGCGTGACGGCGGTCAACTGCACCTGCGATCCTTCCTGGCCTTGCAGCAACGCGGCCGCCTGGTCGGTCGATAGCTCGGACGTATTCCGGCCTTCGATCGCGACGATCTCGTCGCCAGCCAGGATGCCCTGGCGATCGGCCGGGCTGCCCGTGATGACGTTGACGATCACCAGCACGCCGCCGTTCGATTTGAGCTCGATGCCGAGGCCGACGAAGTTGCCGTCGATCTGCGAGTAGACCTCGTCGAGCTGGTCGGCCGTGAGGAAGGTCGAGTAGTCGTCGAGCGAGTTGGTCGCGCCGCAGGTGTATTCGAGGACGGTGATGCTTTCACGCAGGCCCAATTGACGCTCGGCCATGCGGGCCGCCGAAGCCACGGCCTCGCGGGCCTCGAGCCGCCCGGGCACCGCCTGGGCGTTGACCCAGTCGCGCAACTGGCGGCGGAAGTCGTCGATTTGCGCGGCCGTCATGCCGGGCGCCACCTGGCTGGAGAGGAACGTCGGCTCGGTCAGCGCGACCTCCAGGGCACTGGTGCCCCATTGCACCAGCCGTTTCCAGTTGGGCTCTTGCACGTAGTGCGACTGAATCTTCAGCAGCACTTCGTTGTAGAGGTGCAGCGCTTCTTCGCCGGCCATCTGCCGCGTGGCATTGCGGAAGCTGGTGTCGGCGTAGCGCCGGCCGTGGTCGTAATGCAGCTTGGCCAGCTCGAAGCGCTGCCGCAGCGGGCGGGCGTCGGGCCACTCGTGCAGGGCCTCTTCATAGTGGGCCAGGGCCTCGCCCCAGCGGCGCTCGACTTCGAACTGCCGACCACGCGAGAGCAATTGCTCGAGCATCGCGTCGTCGAGCGCGTCGGCTTGAACGCGCGGGGGGTCCGCCTGTTGAGCCAGTGCCGGCGCAGCAGGGGTAGTCCAGAAAACGGCCGCAGCGAGGCACGCGAGAAGGTGCTTCTCGACCCAGCGTTGCATAGTCCTGTCTTTCCGTCGGGGAGGCGCGTCGCCACCGCTGGCACCTGGCTCGAGTCCGGCCGGGGGAGGCGGAATCTCGGGCAGTGCGGGCGACCGTTCGGCGGGGCGAGCGTCGGCAGGTCGCGCGGCGGACACGTTCAGGCACGTCCAAAGTGGGCGCAGCAACCCCTGGGTCGAGAAGCTGCCATCGAAAATATAGAACACGCTATCGCCCTCGTCAAAAAAGCCTGGGGCCAGAAATCCCGCGATTTTCCGCCGGTTTGCTGCATGATCCGCACAACCCGTGCGACATGCTAGCACGCGCACCGATTGCGCGCGGCGAAGCAACAAAACCGCATGGACCGACCGCGATGCTTGCGGTACTGCGTGCCGATTGCACGGGGCCGGGGGGCCTCTCCGCGCTCCGGCCGGCAGAACCGGCAAGGACGGCACAACGAGCGTTGTGAGTAGAGTCGCCGCCACAAGGGCGGTGGCCGTCTCGCGATCGCCAGGGCCAACCTTGGCGTGGCGTTAGCGTCCGTAGAGTTTCCTACGACGATGCGCTGCAGATGGATCGCGGGGTCGTGCGATTTTTTCTCCGCAGGCTGCTGGCACGGCGCCGCCGGGGGATCGCTCGGCCTGGTCAGCCGTCAGCCGATCTTCACCGGTTTGCCGGTGCGCACCGATTGGCTTTCCTTCTGGCACATCACCAGCGCATCGCGGGCCAGATCGCCGCTCAGAATCGGCGACGGTTTGCCGCTGCGCAGGGCGCGCACGACCTCGGTCAGCTCGGCCGCAAAGCCGTCCATCGGGTCGCCGCCGCCCAGCTCGGGCCGCAAGACCTTGCCGTCCTTGGTGAGCACCGTGAGCGGCGTGGCGATGTTGCCGCCGGCATACATCGCCAGGTCGAACAGCAGCGTGGCCCGCTGGAGATGGATCTCGAAGCCGTGCGTGAAGCCGCGGCCTTGCTGGTTGATCACGCCGCTGGTGGCCGTCACGGCCAGGTCGCGATCGGCAAACTGAAACTGCGAGCTGAGAAATTCGACGCACTCGCCGCGCATCCGCCCGTTGCTCGTGACGCTCGTCGGCATGCCGCACAGCAGGCGGATGAAATGCGCGTCGTGGATGTGCAGGTCGAGCACCGGGCCGCCGACCTTCTTGGGGTCCCAGAAATCGCGCAGCCACAACGGATCGGAAATGACCCGCTTGAAATGGCCGCCCAGCAGCCGGCCGTACTTGCCGCTGGTGACCGCCTTGTAGGCAAACGCATACTCCGGAAAGAACGGCAGCACGTGGCCGATCATCAACGGGCGCTGGGCCCGTTCGCCGGCGGCGACCATCTTTTGCGCTGCGGCGGTCGACAGCGCGATGGGCTTTTCGCAGAACACGGCCTTGCCGCCGCCAAACGCGGCGACCGTGGCCGCCGGATGCAGCGCCGGCGGCAGGCAGACGTCGATCACGTCGAGGTCCGGGTCGGCCGCCAGCTCCTCGAACGTGGCATAGGTGCGCACGCCCTTGAGGTCCATCTGCGTTCCGGCGGGCCCGAAGTTGCCCTGGATGCCGCGCCAATCGCCGGCGCGGCGCTTGGCATCCGGCTCCGCCAGCGCCACGACCTTGGCTCCCCGCACCTTGGCGTAGGAGAGGTAGTGGATCATGCCCATGAAACCAATGCCGGCAATACCGATACGCAGCATGCGAGGGGCTTTCGTCAAAGCAGCAGGATCAGGCACAAGACGGTCGCGGCGAGGCTCGCAACAGCGTTCGCGATCGCGTGCCGATCATAGCGACCGTGTTCTTGACAGGAAATGGTCGTTGAAGGCCTTCGCCATGACCCCTTCACTTGAGTGAATGCGCGCGAATCGCCCGGGTGCTGTCGGCGCCCCAGCGGGTTTTGCCGGGGAGGTGTTGGCTGTCGCTTTCCATTCCGGCGGCCAGGTCGATCGTCTGGCCGGGGCCGAGGATTGGGCGGCCGTCGGCGTCCTTGAGAAAGCCTTTCCACTCCGAGGCGATTTCCACCTCACGCCCATCGGGCGAGACGGCCAGGCGGATCGTGTCGCTGGTGCCGAGCTTCAGGTCCTCGGTGATTTCGGTGCGGCCGTCGCGATAGGTGTACTCGGCCTTGTAGTGCTCGCGTTCGCGGCCTTGCTCGTCGAGCCGGCCGTATTGGCTGGGGCCGAGCTTGACGATCTGGCGTAGCACCTCGTCGTCGCCGCCCAGGCCGCAAAAGCCGTAGAACGTCTTGCGAAAGGCGTTGTTCACGAACTCGAACTGCACCTCGCAATCGTCGCCAATGTCGACGCCGAAGTAGCAGTCGTCGTCGCGCGTGGGCAGAAAGCCGGTGCCCGAGTTCTGATCGACGTCGAGGTAGGCGTAGAAATAGCTTCGCCCGCCGTCGGGATGCGTGCGGCCGACCTGGCCCGCCACGCGGGCATAGAGATACAGATGCCGCTCGTCGTGCGCCACCTTGAACTCGAGCAAGTCGACGTCGGCCACGTAATCGAGATACGGCACCAGGTCGCCGCGCGGATCGTCGACACCGGCGATGTTGCGCCAATCGTCAAAATTGCCGTCGATGGCGATCGTGGTCGGCGCCGCGACGGCGGGAACGGTCGAGGCGGCGGGTGCCGGAGCCGAGAGCACCAGCGCCGGCCCCGTCGCGTCGATCGCGTCGGTGAACTGCCCGGCGAGCGTGAACGTGACGCTCGGCTCGGTGCCCTCGGGCGCGGTGCCGCCGGGTCGATAAGCGCTTTCCGGCAGGTACGTGCCGGCGCGGTTGTCATACGAACCGAGCAGCACCTGCTCGCGGCGGAACGACGCCGGCACGTTGGCCATGGCCAAAGACTGATCCTGCGGGGCGCCGTTTCGCCGCAGCACGACCGTCGACGGCTTCACCGTGCCGTATTGCACGCCTGGGTAGAACTGGACGAAATACGTACCGCCGGCCGGCTGGCCCTGCGAGTCGCGCAGGTCGAGCGGCAGAAAATCGAGAGCCTCGCGAACTGCCGGTCCCGCCGGTTTGACTTCGCAATACATCGCGGCTTCGTTCGGGTCGAACCGCAGCTGCGCCGGATCTTCGGGCCAACTTGGCAGCAGGTCGCGCCGCCGGATGTAGTTTTCGTTCGGCGTGAACCGCTGGTTGGTGTCGAGCGTACCGACCGGCAGTTCGCGCTCGCGCGTGAAGGCATGGACCGTGCGGTTTCCCCCTTGCTCGACAATCCGAGCCTCGCGCAGATAGCGCCGGTTGGCGGCGTCGCTGTTCATGGTGCTGGTGGCGACGCAGACGTCGGTCGCCAGCGGCCGGCTGCCCTGCCGGATCGAAACGGTCGCAGTCGGCGAGCCAGGATCGCCCAGCCAGACCAGATCGCGCTGGGCAAATGTCAATTCGAAGGTGACTTGGCGCATCAACGTCTCGGCGGCCGACGTAGGACCGGCGGTTGCGAGTAAGCATGCGGCCGCAACCGCGAGGCGTCCGAGTGCGCGTGGCCGCGAGGCGCCCGGCAACGTGCCGAGACGATAGCTATTGGATCGACGCAAGGGCATGGAAAAGTCCGATGTTGAGAAGCGTTAGCGATGCGTATCCTAATCGCATCCCGATGTGCTCGATATGCAGGAACATAGAATCATGATTCCCAGGCTCGAAACGGCGCGGCTGGTGATGCGCGAGTTCGTCGAGGCCGACCTCGACGGCTATGCCGGTATCCTCGCCGATGAGGAGGCGATGCGTTATATCGGCGACGGCACGACGGCCGACCGTAACGACGCCTGGCGCTCGATGGCCATGGTCTTGGGACATTGGCAGTTGCGCGGATTCGGCCTGTGGGCCGTCGAGCGGAAGGACACGGGGCGATTCATCGGGCGCATCGGGCTGCACCGGCCCGAGGGGTGGCCGGGCCTGGAGGCGGGTTGGATCGTGGCTCGCGAGCACTGGGGCCAGGGCTTCGCGCCCGAGGCGGCCCGGGCGGCGGTGCAATGGGGTTTCGAAGTGCTCGGCGCTCCGCGGCTGATCAGCCTGATTCGCCCGGCCAATCACGCGTCGATCCGCGTAGCCGAAAAGCTCGGCATGCAGTTCGATCGCAGCCTGCCCTTCCGTGGGCGCGAGGTCTCGGTCTACGGCTTGAGCGCGTCGAACGACACACCGGGCAGTTGAGTCCAAAGATAATAGGCCCGGGGGACGGCCAATTCGGCCAGCCGTTCCCATTCGCTGCGCCGTTGCGGCGCCGACGCGGACGAGAGCAGCGCGTCGATCAATTCTTCGTCCTGCTCGTATTCGACGACGCGCACCTCGTTGCGATCGAGACTGGCCAGCTCGATGGCGCGGTTGATCGCGTCTTCGAGAAAGCCTTGCTTGTCGACCAGGCCCAGGTCGATGGCTTCGGTCGTGGCAAACACCTGACCCGTGGCGACCTTGTCGAGCAGGGCCGCGTCGGCGCGCAGCTTGGGACGTCCGGCGGCGACGACTTCCTTGAACCGCCGAAAGCCCTCGTCGACCAGCTTTTGCAGGATGGTCCGTTCTTCCTCGCTCATCGCCTTGGTGAACGAGCCGAGCGTCTTGAGCGGGTGCGATTTGATCGAGTCTTCCTGGATCTTCCATTCCTCCATCAGGCCCGCCACGTTGTAGTGCGGGATCACGACGCCGATCGAGCCGCACCAGGTCGTGGGCTCGGCATAGACGACGTCGGGCCGATCGCCACAGGCCATGGCGACGTAGTAACCGCCGCTGGCGGCCAGACCGCCCATGCTCACCACCAACGGGATGTCGCGCTTGGCAAGCAGCTCGACGAGGTGGTGATAGAGATAGTCGCTGGCCGTGACGGTGCCGCCGGGCGAGTCGACGCGGAGCACGACGGCCTTGACGTCGGTGTCTCGGCGGACCTCGTCGATCTGGTCCTTGGCAAACGAGTCCTGGTCGAGGATCGTGCCCTCGATGCGGATAATGGCGACCTTGTCTTCGGCCGTCTTGCTCAGCGAGTGGTATTTTTCCTTGGGCGCGTCGGCGGTGCTGAAATAGCGCTCGTAGCGCTGGCGCAGCTCGAAGTTGTAAAACAGCGAAACGGCCAGCGCGATGATCAACAGCCACCACCAGAACCAGCCCCGCCGGGACTGTTCGAGGATGATCTTCTGCACGACCGGAAGCACGGTTGCCGTGTGCGTGGGAGTCGCGGCAGGGGGGGGCGAGACAGGCTCGGGCGTCGAGGAAGTTTCCATGAGTGTCGGTGCAGGCGCGTCTAGGTTCGTGGTGACCGCGATTTCAACAAGCCGCCATTGTACGCTGCAGCACTTTGCATTCCGCGTCCCCGCGCCGCAAGTCCCGCGCGTGCGGCAGATTCTGCTCGCGTCAGGGATTCGCGGGCGGTAACTGCTGATGCGGCATGGGCTTTCTGCGGCTCGGTGTTGCCAGCCGGACGGTGCGGCCGGTAAGCTACGCGGCGCGATGGAATGTTGCGCGGATCGGCCCAGGGCTTCGCTCACGGAGGGCGTGCAGGCCGCCGCACCCAGGGCGACGCACTGGACAAGCGCCAGGAAGGTCGCCGGCCCGAGAACGTCCGGCGTCGCTGTCGACGCCCAAGCCGCGGGCCTGACTGCCCAGGAGGTAAACGGAGTGTTTGTTGCCGCATCGACGGAGTGTTTTTCGCAATTGCCGCTGCAAGACGCGCTGGCGCGCATCGGCGACCTGGAATACAGCCGGGTCGAAATCGTGCTGCGGGAGAAGTCGCGGCAATTGCGCCCCTCGCAGGTCCATGCCGACCTGGAGAACGCGATTCTCAACTGCCGCGAGACGCATCGGCTGACGCCGGTGGCTTACGTCGTCGACATCGACGCCGAGGGGGACGAGTACTACGCCCAGTTCTCGTCGTGCTGCAAATTGGCCAAGGCGACCAAGGTGGTTTCGCTCACCGTGCCGGCGGCCGAGTTGGGCACGCCCTTCAACGCCGAGATCGAGCGGCTGCGTGAGCTGGTGCGGATTGCCTCGCTCGAGGGCGTGTTGGTCAGCGTCAAGACGGAGGTCGGCCGCATCACGCAAGATCCCGACACGGCGGTCGTGCTGTGCGACAACGTCAAGGGCCTGGGCATCACGCTCGACCCGAGCCATTACATCTGCGGTCCGTTCACCAATGGCTACGAACAGGTGCTCAAGCACGTCTACCACGTGCAATTGCGCGACACGTCGAAGGACCAGTTGCAGGTGCGCGTAGGGCAGGGCAATGTCGAATATGGCCGGCTGGTCAACCAGTTGGGCAAGTACCACTACAGCCGGGCCTTGACCGTCGATATTCTCGACACGGTCAATCCGGAGGTCGACCACTTCGCCGAAATGCGCAAACTCCGGCTGCTGCTCGAGAGCTTGCTGTAGGGCTCGAGATTTCGCGGCCGCGCAAAAAAACGCGAGCAAGCGAGGCCGAAGCGGGTGGGGATGTGCTTGGCCTACGCTTGCGCGCGAGGGGTTCAAATTTTTCTCGGCGAAGGCCGGGCGATCAGGCTCCCGGCTTGTCCTGCGGTTCGGCGACTTGCTCCTGCCGCAGTTTGTCGATCGCCTGCTGCAGTTGCTCGAGCCGCTCGTTGATCTTCTCGAGCCGCTCGTCGATGAGCCGCTCGACTTCCGGCGCGGCCGAGTGATGCCGGAGCCAGTCTTCGGCGGCGCGAACCGCTTCATCGGGCGACTGTTGACGCACCCGGTCGGCAAGTTCATGCACCCTGCGGGCCTCGGGCCGATCGGCGAACCACTGCAACACGTCCGGCGGCAGCGGCGGCATATGGCCCAGCATTCGTTCGGCGTGGCCGCGCAACTGCTCGGGCAGCTCGGCCAGATGGTCTTCGGTCACTTCCCAGGTCTTGTCGCCTTGCTTGACGGTCAGTTTGGCCGGGTCCTTGGCATGCTTCTCGACGGTGATGGTCACGTCCTCGGGCAATTCGATCGTGCCAAACACGTCGCGGACGATGACGCCCGGTCGCGGCAGGTCGATCCGCAAACCCTCGGCGCCGAGCCGCTCTTGCAGCCGTCGAACCAGGTCGTCGAAATCCAAGCCCCCGGTCGGCAGCGGGGGCATTTCACGTTTGGCCGGCTTGACCTCGAGCGTTTGTTCCTTGCCGCCGCGGAGCAGGGTGAGCGCAACGCTGGCGTCGTTCTCGCCCGCGTCGAGCACGGCTGCGGCCAACTCGCGCGGGTCGTGTAGCGGTTGGCCGGCGGCCTTCAGCAGCACGTCATGCCGCTTGAGACCGACCTTGTCCGCTGGGCTGCCCGGCGCCACGTGCACGACGACGAGGCCTTCCCCCTCGGCCAGCATCAACTGATCGCGCAGCACGTCGTCCGCCGGGCGGCAGGTAACACCCAACCAGAAGGGCGATCCGGCCTCGGGCAAATCGTGCGGCGGCGGCGGTGGTGGCGGTGGCGGCTGCTGGGCTTGGACCCAGGCACCAGACAACAGAACCAAGCCGACCGTGGCCACCCAGCCCAGGCGGCGAATCCAGAGTTCGGAAATCATCGTGGTCTCCCTTTCAATTCGATGAGTGGCGATGCGTGCCACGCATTGCGGATGGCGAACGATTACTGATACGTGTTCCACTCGATCGGCTGAATGTCGAGCCGATCGACCGGCACCAACCCCTGACGACCGTCTTCGAGTTGCACGGGTACCCAATCGCGGCGATAGTTCACCTGGTGTCCCTGCTCTTCGAGCGCCTTGACGAGCTTCTCGGATGCGACCGACTCGCCGGCGGCGCCGCCCCCGTTGGCAAACTCGGCCGGTTCGTACATGGGCCATTGGACCTCGGCCGGCTGCTGCGAGCCGGCCAGCCGCAGACGCAGGCGTTTCAAGTCGCCGCCTGATTGTTCCGGCGCGGGCGCGGCCACCGCGACCTGGCCGGCGGCCGGTGGCCTGCCCGTGGCCACCGAGGGCGCTTCGCCCGTGGGTCCCACGCCGAACTGCCGCAATGCCAGTCCCAAGGAAAACGCGAGCAGAAAACTTGCCGCCAGCGCGAGCCGTGATCCCCAAGCGCGAATCGCGCGGCCGGCAACCGACGGCAGTTTCAGCTTGACCGGCTCGGCGTCCGGTGCGGCGCCGGCGATCAAGTCGCGCTGGCCGACGATCGGACCCAGATGTTTGCGCCAGGCCTGCGCCTCGAGGAACGCCAGCGCACAACGGCGCCAGCCGTCGGGCGTGTGATCGAGCTGGGCCAACAAGCGGCGCTCGTCGGCGGGTGGCAGTTCGCCGTCGACCAGCAGGTCGAACGTGCGTTCTTCAAGCAGGGGGGTGTCGTCGGCGGGAAGATTGAATTCGTTCATGGCTAGGACGTGCTAACGGCTGTCGTCGTCTCGGCAAGCTGGGAACGTAACCTTGCGCGGGCCCGATGCAGTCGCGTTTCGACCGCGCTGTGGCTGATGCCCAACCGCTCGGCAATCTGGTGGTAGCTCCAGTCCTGGGTGTACTTGAGCACGAGGATTTCGGCGTCGCGCGGGCCGAGCCGCCGCAGGGCCTCGTGGATCGTGTCGCGGCGCTCGTCGGCCAGCAGCCAGTCGAGCGGATCGGCTGTGCGATCCGAGTTCTCGGCGAGCCCGGTCTGCGCGAACCGATCGACCAGCTTGCGTTGGCGTCCGCGCCGGCGGCGATACAGCAACGACTGAATCACAGCCAAGCGGTAGAGCCAAGGCGCCACTTTCGTGGCGTCGGCCAGCGGTGCCCGCTGCGACACGGCGGCGAGGGCCACCTCCTGAAACACTTCGTCGACGGCTGCTTGTTCGCCGACGCGCGCCAGGATGACCTTGCGCAACCACGGGCCGTGCTCCGTGAGCGCAGCCCCCCAGTCGATCCCCGAGGGATTGGCCGCTCGTGCCGGCTCAGGCGGTGGGTTGCTTCGCGCCATGCCAGAATCGTAGTTACCGCACCGGCCGAAGTTCTTGCCGGCTACCGGAACGATTTTGCCCCGCCGCACCGGCGCGATGCGCTACGTCTAACTGGCACAACGACTTGCGGCGTCAGGCGATCCAGCCGCCGCCGAGGACGCGGTCGCCCCGATAGCAGACGGCCGCCTGGCCCGGTGCGACGCCGTATTGCGGCTCGTGAAATTCGACCCGGAAGCGATCGGCGGCCAGCGGGACGACCGTGGCCGTTGCCGGGGGCGTCAGGTAGCGGATTTTCACCTCGGCAGCGAAGGGCTCGACGGGCGGATCGATCAGCCAGTTGGCGCGCTGGGCTTCGAGCGCATCGCGGGCCAGCTCGTGGCGTTCGCCGATCACGACGCGGCGCGTATCGGCCTCGATCCGCACAACGTAGCGGCGATCGCCCAGCGCCACGCCCAATCCGCGCCGCTGGCCGATGGTGAACTGCTCGACCCCTTCGTGACGGCCCAGGACCGCGCCTGCGGTGTCGACGATTTCGCCGCCGCCGTCGCCCTGCGCATGGCGGCGAACGAACTCGGCGTATTGCCCCCCGGCCACGAAACAAATCTCCTGGCTGTCGGGCTTGTCGGCCACGGCCAATCCCAATTGGCCCGCGCGCGCGCGGATCGCGTCCTTCGAGAAATCGCCCACGGGAAACCGCAGTCGGGAGAGCAACCGTCGATCGATGCCGAACAAGACGTACGACTGGTCCTTGCCGGGATCGAGCCCACGGCGCAAGGCCGGCGACCCCGCGTCGCCGCATGCTTCGAGCCGCGCGTAGTGCCCGGTGGCGATGTGCTCGGCATCGAGCGAGTCGGCATACTCGGCCAGGGTGCCGAACTTCAGCCAGTTGTTGCAGACCACGCACGGATTGGGCGTGCGGCCATGAGTGTATTCGTCGACGAAGTAGTCGATGATCCGCGCGAAGTGCTGCTCGAAGTTGAGCGCGTAGAACGGCAGGCCCAGGCGATCGGCCACGCGCCGCGCGTCGGCGGCGTCGCTGGCGCTGCAGCAGCCTTGCTTGCGGCCGGGCGCGGAGACCACCGGCAATCCGACGGGTTGCGGCACGGCGCAGGCCGTTTCGATCGTGTGACCATGGCGCATGAAGACGCCGATCACCTCGTGGCCCTGCTCGAGGAGCAGATGGGCCGCGACGCTCGAATCGACGCCGCCGGACATCGCCAGCACCACCCGGGACATGCCAGAATCGCCATGCGCAGGAGAAAGCAGTATCGCCCCAGCGCAATCTAGACGGGCTACCCGGCGGCGACAACCGCGGCCCCGCGGCGATCCGGGGCCGCAACGGCCGAGATTACTGCTGCACCGTGCCCGACGTTTCGCCGCGCGGCGCAAACAGCGAACGCTTCGGCCGGCCGGCGACGCGCGGTTCTTCTGGCGGGGCCAGGCTGGTGCCTTCCTCGGTGGCGGGCTTGCGCCGCAGCATCGACTTCATCCGGGCCCAAAGGCTCGATTTGGCCGGCGCCGGGCCGGCAGCGCCGCGGGCTGCCTCCGGATCGGTCGTCGTCACGGCCATGGCCCGTTGGCCGACGACCAGGTTGCCGCCGGGCGCGGTTTCGGCGGGGACGGGCATGCCGGCCAGCGGCGCGTTCTGCTCATCGTAGCCGACCTCGAAATCCAAGGGGCCCCTCGAAGCCTGCGGGTCGGTGGCCGTCACGACCGTCGGCTGCGGGCCGGTCGGCGCGGCGGGAGTCGTGGTTGGATTGGCGAACGGCGTCGCCGGGATCGGCGCGGCGGTCGTTTCGTGCACCACGTAGGGAGAGGATGGCACGGGCGACTCGGGCCCTGCGCCAACCGGTGGCGTTGTTCGGGGCCCAGCTGTCGTAGCGACGTCGGCGGCCGGTGCGGTGGGGCCGCCCGGCACCGGCGAATCGGTTCGGCGATCGGTGGCGACGGCCTGCGACGGTTGCGGCCGCGCGAGTTCGCGCTCGGCGACGGCCGTGTCGAGTACCGGCGGCTCGGGTGCCTGCGCCGGCGCTTGGGCCTGGCGTTGCGCCTCCCACGACTGCGGATTGCGCGTCCCGCGGGCCAGCCCCTGGCGGTGAAGTTGTCCGGCGCGCCGTCCGCGCAGCGGGTTGTAAACGCCGTCTGCCGGATCGTCTGCAGCGAACTCGTCGGCGACCGGCGCCTGTGCCGGCGCCGCGGCGACCGCTGGCGGAGTCGCGGTTGACACTGCGGCGGGAGCGACGTGCGGCGCGGCTTCGCTCGATGGGGCGGCCGATTCCACCGTCGCACCGGCGATTTCGGGATGCTGAGCGTCGGCCGTCGCCGGTTCGGGCGCGGGCCGTATCGGCGCAGCGTAGTCAGGCTCCACCGGAGCATCGGCCAGTTGCGAATCCGCTGCGGGCGGCTGCTGCGCGTCGGGCGCGGGTAATGCCGCGGTGTCTTCGGTGCCAGGCACCGCCGTCAGATGCGGCTCAGCAGCGGCAATCGTCGCCGGCGCCTCGGGCGGGGCTTGGGCATACGCCTCTTGCGGCGCGGGCACCCCAACGGGATTGCCGGACTGTTCGTCGATCAGCGTGGCGGCTAAATCCGCACTGCCGGCGTCGCGCAATGCCCGGGCGAGCGTATCGACCATCGCCGGCGCATCGATCCGCAGCCGCGGCTGGCGCATGGTGCCGACCAGCGTGGCGCGGGCATGAACGGCCGGCACCGCGGCGAGGCATTGGCTCCAGGTGACCGGGGTTATGCCCGCGATGTTGTGCGAGCCGGTTACTTCGGTGCGCAAGTTTTCGCCGATGGCGCTGAGTTCGATTTGCAGACGGTCGTCGAGGAAGACACCCTGCCCGTCGATCTGCACGGTACCCCCGACCACGTGCAGCGACTCGTGGGTCGCGGCGGCGATCACGTCGGCAGCCGGCAGCGGGTCGAGGTGCAGGCGCACGTGGTGCGGCGCGGTTGGCGAGCGCGACAGGCTCACGGCGGCGGTCAGGGTCAGTTCCGGCGCCGACAGGTCGATCTGGACCGGCGGCGCGTCGGCCGTCGTGGCCGTGTTGAATCCGCGCAGCCGCAGTACCGCGTCGCGGCCGAGGTTCCAGCACACGGGCAGTTCGTCAATCTGGAGATATTCAATCGAAACATGCGGCGCGGCGCGCCCCAGGCTACTGCGGGCCGCGCGCATGGCGGCGCGCGAATGAATTGCGGACGAGTGCTCGGCGCTGTGCGTGGGAGCCGTTTGCAGCGACGCGAGCACGCCGAGCGCCTGGTGGGCATAGTGCAAGCGTTGGGCGACGGCGCCACCGCGAACGAGCTGGCCTTCGAGCAGAAGTTCCACGGGCCCAGCGGAAGACGCGCCGTGTTCTTCGTGGAGTGCCGCGGCGAATTCGGGCAGAATCTGTGGGGGCGTCTCAACGCTCGAGGGAATCGCACGCAGGTCGCGGACCAAAACCTGGTCGAACGCGAACTGGCCGGCCAGGATGTCCCGCGCCGTGGAAATCTTGCCGGTCACTTCCTCGGCGCGCAGGATCTCGCGTCCTGACCCCTGAGGATCGAGCGCACGCAAACCAAGAATGTGAATCCGGCCGTCGGCCGCCGAGACTTCGACCGCGTCGGCCCGCAGCGGCACTCCGACCGCGGTGGACAATTCGTTGAGCACGGCGGCCGTGAAGTGTCGCGACGGCAGCGCAAGCGCGGCCCAGGTCAGCGCGGCGACGCTAGCCGTGGTCCAGGCCCATGCCGGCGGGCGCCAGTAGCTGCGTTGCGCAGCGCCGCGCGAGGCGCTGGCGGTCAGGAACGTGGTGCCCGCCAGCCAGGCCAGCAGGCGTTGGGTGGCGCTCGGGCCGATCAGCAGCACCTGCTCATCGGCAGCGCTGGTAATGCACGGACGCTGCGCGACGCGGCGCTGCGCGAACGCCAGCGCCCAGGCACAGGGTAAGGCCAGCAGCGGCCCTAGCAGCAGACCTCCGACGATCGTGTAGCGGTCCCAACCGAGCACGGCCAGTGCCACCGGCCCCAGCGCAGTGCTCAAGAGGGTGCCGAGGTGTAAGGTATCGAGCACGGCCTGGCCGGCGACGAAACACAGCGGCACGAGGAGCCAACCGGCCCACAGGCCCAGGGCCCAGGCCACGGCAAAGCCGACTAGCGGCAGCCGCAGCACGGCCGCGGCGGCCAACAACAGACAGATCGTCAGATTGTCGCCGGTGACGAACCCGGCGGTGACGCCCAAGCCGATGCTGAGGGCGGCCGCGCGGGGACGGGCAACGCAGGCCAGGCTGCCGGAAGAGCCAAGAGAACTTTGCGCCATGACGCATCGGCCTCGAAAGGCCGCCAGAAAGTGCTGCCCGACGCGCGCGGCAAGACGGCTGCCTGCGCCTGCGCGATGGCTCGGGCGGGAACTGGGTCGACAAGGGCCCTGGCACGCACCTTTCGCAGGAGTTCTTGCCGGCGTTGCGGGCCGCCGAACTTGCGCGGGCGTGACGAGGCGATCGGTTCTATCAGGCGTATCGGCTGTGCCGAGAGAACGACTTGAAGGGGTCTTGCCGGCCGAGGGTGAGTCGACGTTCGGCGGGCCGGGGGCGGCCGCGGGTCGCCTGTCCGCCCCGGCCTCGTGGCGATATGATTTTGCGGCAGCAGGGGTTGGCCCGCGCCGGTAATCGCCGGCCGAGCACCCCGCGCAAGAGAGTCCCTCGTTTCCGCAGGAGCCGTGCTGGCATGGATCGAGAACCGCGCGATCGGGCCGAGTCGATTCGGGACCGGATTACTCAGTTGCGAGACTCTCTTTGACTACGCGGGCAAACGGGCCCAAATGGCCCGACTCGAGGCCCGCATGGGCGAGGCCGGCTTCTGGGACAAGCAGGAACAGGCCCAGGCGACGGTTGCCGAGCTGAAGGCGCTGGGCGGCGTCGTCAAGCCGCTGGCTGACCTGATGCGCGCCAGCGACGATATCACGGCGCTGGAAGAAATGGCCGGCGAAGACGCTGCGTTCGCCGCCGAATTGGTGACCGAGTTGTCGCGCGTCGAAAACGCGCTGGACGACTTGGAGCTGAAAGCGCTGCTCAACGGTCCGCACGACAACTGCAACGCCTTGATGACGATCAATGCCCGCGACGGCGGCACCGACGCCAACGATTGGGCCGAGATGCTGATGCGGATGTATACGATGTGGGCCCAGAAGAACGACTACCAGGTCGAGGTGCTCGACCGGCAGGACAACGACGAGGCCGGCATCAACAGCGCCACGCTCGCCGTGCGTGGGCCGTTTGCCTACGGCTACTTGAAGGGCGAGGCGGGCGTGCACCGGTTGGTGAGGATCAGCCCCTTCAACTCCGAAGGCAAGCGGCAGACGAGCTTCGCGGCGATCGACGTCTCGCCCGAGGTGAGCGAATCGAGCGAAATTGAAATTGCCGATGAGGACGTGCGCGAAGACGTGTATCGCGCGGGAGGGGCCGGCGGGCAGCACGTCAACAAGACGTCGAGCGCCGTGCGCCTGACGCACATGCCCACCGGGATCGTCGTGCAGTGCCAGAACGAGCGCAGCCAGCATCAAAACCGCGCCTTGGCGTGGAAGATGCTCCGGGCCCGCATGGCGCGGCTCGAGGAAGAGCGCCGCGAGGCCGAAGAAGCCGCCAAGTACAGCCAGAAGCCCAAGACGGGCTTCGGCGCGCAGATCCGCAGCTATTTCCAGCATCCCGATCAGCGGATCAAGGATGCCCGCAGCGAGTACGGCGAGACGAATTTCCACAACGTGCTCGACGGCAACATCCAGGGCTTTCTCGACGCCTATCTGCGTTGGCGCGTCGGACAAGGTTCGCAAGCGTGAGCCGCGGCGAACCGATCCCCGAGGCCGTCGTGCTGGGCGACGAGCGGTGGCGCGTCGTGTTCACCTGGCACGGCGATCGCTACGGCCATGAGCTTCAAGCGCGCCAGGGTGATCACTGGCGGACGCTGGCCTGCTCCGTCGAAGGCACCGCCGAAGAGGTCTGGCCGGCGAGCCCGCCCTTGCAGCAATTGCACTGCGAAACGCGGCCCGGCGGAGTGGAACTCGCGCTGGGCGTCGGCATGGCCGGACGCAGCCACTGGTCGGCGAGCGTGGCGTTCGATCGGGCCCAAGCGACGCTCGATTTCGACCTGGCGTGCCGGGTGTTCGAAGCGCCGGCCTGGCTGGGTAGCCGCTACCGCGGCGCGGGCACCGAGCTGTTCCGGTCGGTCGAGTCGGCTGGCGGTGCGTTCGTCGCGCGCGACGAGAGCATTGCGATCGGCGCGCCCAGCGACGCCGCAGAGCTTCCGCGGACGGTGCGCTGGGCGTATCGCGTCGCGTTCCCGGCCTAGCGCCGGGCCAGCAGATCGCGGATTTCGCGGAGCAGCTTTTCCTGCGGCGGCTCAGCCGGGGCTGCGGCCGGCTTCTTCAAGCGATTGATCTGCTTGACGACGAGGAAGATCACGAAGGCCACGATCAGGAAATCGAGCACGTTGTTCATGAACAAGCCGTACTTGATCTCGACCGGTTTGGCATCGGCGCCTTCGACTGGAAGCTTGGCGCTCAGGGCCGAGAAATCGACCTTGCCCAACAGGTAGCCGATCGGCGGCATGATCACGTCGTTCACCAGCGAGCTGACGATCTTGCCGAACGCGGCCCCGATGATGATGCCGACCGCCATGTCGAGCACATTGCCCTTCATGGCAAACTCTTTGAATTCCTGCAGCATGCCCATGGCGAGCCTCCAATCGGTAGGGTGCCGCGGGCGGCGAACAACACGGCGGAGCAAATGCTCGCCCGCGGCGGCGCCGAAAGTCTAGCTGCGAGGCAACAGTTCAGGGAAGGCAGAGTTGCGGCGCGGAGCAGCGCTGCTGTCGATAATGCGACGAGATGGCGGGGTTCGGTAGTTCTGAACACGAACGTCGAACTGGTGCGCCGAACCACCAGCTTGCGCACGTGGCTCAACGATGCCGCCGAAGAGAGAGTTCATGAGGACGATTCGCGCCGGCCGATCGACGATTCTTCTTCAGGGAAAAAGAATCGTAAGGGATACACAATACAGCAGATAATGACGAGCAGGGCGATCCCCAGCAGCGCAGGGATCCAGAGGACGGGGCCCCGGCCCGCCGCAAGTATGAGCCCCCCGAACAAGGCCAAAACCCCGAGGAGGGCGCTTACAACACTCAACACCAAAGGCATGGCCGCGGCCAATTGATTAGTCGTAACGACGATTGCCAGAGCAATCCACTGTAGCAAGCATCCGATTGCCCAACGCGGATTCTCGCGGAACATGCTGGGCGCGCAGCCGAACACCCCACGCGTGAACACGTCAAGAACGGTCCACTTCTTCGCCTCGGCATCAACCCAAGTTTGTTGCTCGGTGGCGGGGCTTGGTTTCAATTGCGACCTCGTGGACGCAAGACGGTACGGCAATCGAGTGCCATCGCACTCTCGATCTAGTTCAGCGAATCTCGAGCATCCGCTCCAGCGCCACCAGGGCCCACCGGGCCGTGTCGTCGTCGACGTGGATCACGTTGACGGGCGTGCCGGCGGCCAGGTTGTCGAGCGACCAGCAGAGATGCGCCAGGTCGATGCGGTACATCGTCGCGCACATGCACACCACCGGCGAGAGAAAGTGGATCTCCTGCTCGGGATGCTCCTGCTTGAGCCGATTGACCAGATGCAGCTCGGTGCCGATCGCCCAGCGTGTGCCGGGCGGCGCCGCTTCGACCGCCCGAATGATGGCCCCCGTCGAGCCCGACACGTCGCTCTTGTCGACCACCTCCATCGTGCACTCGGGATGCACGAGGATGCGGATGCCGGGGTACTTGGCGCGGAACTGGTCGACATGCTCGGTGCGAAACATCTGGTGCACGCTGCAATGTCCCTTCCAGAGCAGCACCCGACTGTGTTCGATGGCGGCCTCGTCGTTGCCGCCCAGTTCCTGGTGCGGGTCCCAGACGCGCATCGCTGCGAGCGGAATGCCCATCGCTTTGGCCGTGTTGCGGCCGAGATGCTGGTCGGGGAAGAACAGCACGCGCTGGCCGCGCTCGAAGGCCCAGCGCACGGCCGCGGCCGCGTTGCTCGACGTGCAGACGATGCCGCCGTGCCGTCCGCAGAACGCCTTCAGGCTCGCGGCCGAGTTGATGTAGGTGACCGGGATCACCTGCTCGGTGTCGACCGTTTGGCCCAGGTCTTCCCAGCAGGCCTCGACCTGCTCGATCATCGCCATGTCGGCCATCGAGCAGCCGGCCGCCAGGTCGGGCAGCACGACGGTCACGCGCTGGCCGTCGCGCTCGGCAAGCTTGGCCGGCGTGTTGGCCAGGATGTCGGCCGTTTCGGCCATGAAGTGCACGCCGCAAAAGGCGATCGCGCGGCAATCGCGGCTCGCGGCCGCCATCTGGCTGAGCTGATAGCTGTCGCCGCGCAGGTCGGAAAGCGCGATCACCTCGTCCTGCTGGTAGTGGTGGCCCAGCACCAGCAACCGCGGGCCCAATTCGCGGCGCACCGCGTTGATGCGGGCCTGCAGCGTGGCGTTGTCGAGCGACTTGTAGGGGGCCAGCTCGAAGGTGGCCTTCGACGAGCGGGGCTCGGCAAGTGTGGACATGTTCGGCAATCGAGCGGCGCGAAAGCGTCGCCAAAGAGGGCAGGCCGTCGCGGGCGACGGTCGAAGAGTGGTGTTTCCGTCAGGCAAGTATACCCCCGGACGTTGGGGGGGACAGCTTTGCGAGCCGTCCGACCGGTCGCCGCGCTCTGGGCAAAGTTTGCCGGCCAGCCGCGCCGATATTCGTGAAGTGCCGCAGCGCAGATCGTTTGCGCTGCAAGCAAGGCGCGGCAGCACCGCTAGCGAGTCGAAGCGCATGGCCGACTTCAATGCCCAGCTTGGCCCGGACATTCTGGCCGCCTGCCAGGCCGGGGCCGCCGAAGCCGGCGAGGCATTTTCGCGCACGTTCGATCGGCAGCTCACGCTCGGAGTCGGCGAGGTTTCGACCCTCGCCCTGGCCGGCTTACCGGCATGCTGCCAAGGGCCCGGCCTGGCGATCGTGCTCGGCGTTGGTTCGGCCGCGGCCGTGGTGCTGGTGCCCAAGTCGTCGGGCGTGCTGCCCGATTGGTATGCCGAGCCGGATGCGACCGGCAAGAGCAAGCTGACCACGCTGGCGCAAGAGCTGGGCATGCTGCTGCTGCCCGACGCGTGCGCGGCCGACGACTTTCTCGCCGCGGCGGTGCCCGAGCTGTCCGCATCGCTTGTGCGCGGCGGCGCGGCGGACGGCGCAGGCCTGGTCCTGCTCGAACTGATCTCCGACGGTGCGCCTGCGCCGATCGCGCTCGTCTGGCCGCTGCCGAACAAGGCGGCAATTCTGACACCCGCCGCACCAGTGGCCCCGGCTGCCGAGTCACGGCCCGCGCGGCCGGCGGCACCGGAACCTGCGGCGGCGCCGCCACCGCCACCGAGGATGGTCGCCGCGCGCAGCGTGCAGCGCGCCACCGGCGGCACGCTCGAGGAGCTGCCCAAGTACGGCAAGAGCCTGCTGCGCATCGAGGTACCGCTGCAGGTCGTGTTGGCCGAAAAGAAACAGAGCGTCAGCCGCATCGTCGAATTGGGCCCCGGCTCGATCATTCATTTCGACAAGTCGTGCGACGAGATGCTGACGCTGTGCGTCGGCGGCTTGCCGATCGGCAAAGGCGAAGCCGTCAAGGTCGGCGACAAGTTCGGCCTCCGCCTGACGTCGCTGCTGCTACCCGACGAACGCTTCAAGCCGGCGCAGAGCGCGTAGCGGCGGTTCGACGCCGCGCATCTTAACAGCGCCCGTCCATTGCTAAAGTGGACTCTTACACGCGCAACGGCAGCGATCCGCGGCGAATTATTCGCTTCCCGTTATTCATCGCGTTACAATCAGCCGCGCAGGTCAAGACCTCGCTCGGCGAATGTAATGGTTCTGACGCCGGTCTTTGCACTCACGAGGAATTGATTCATGTGGATCATACTCTGGGGCTTGATATTGGTGTTCGCGCTGTTTGCAGTTGTTTACTTTCGGCGGCGAACATACTTGATTCAATACCTGTTCTTCGTCCGTTATCCGTTGCTCGCCGGGGCGTTCTTGGTCTTACTTCCCTGGGTAGGACCAAAGCTTGTGCCCACCATGCTGTCCAATATCTTCGTCATGGGCTGGATCGGCACGATCACCGTCACGTTCGTAACATGCCTGACGATTTGGTCGATCATGTACGTCTTCTGGTTGACGTGGAAATCAGTGCCTTATCGGTGCGGACTCGGCTTCTATCGCGAGCCAGGAAGCACTGGTTCCGTTATGCAAGCGATGCAGAGCGCGCCGACAGGTCAGGTCTCTGCAGCGACAGCGGGAGCTGTGCTGATTCTGGTTGCGGATCGGATGGCAATCTTTGCCTTGCTCTTGGGGGTGCCCTTAGCGATCCGCATTGTGTTCCATGCCGACGGTCCGGCTTACTACAACGTCCTCGCGATCTTTGCCGGGGTTGCTCTGGCCTGGTTCGTCCGGTGGCTCACGGCATTTCTAGCGGCAGTACGCAGACGGGCCAGGGGGACGTCGGCTGTGGTCGCCACACCACCCCCTGCTCGCGTCTGGCAATTGGATTACTTCCTTGAGGGGTTGCCCCCTGAGCTGCGAGGCGCCCATCATCGCGCCTTGCGCTATCTGTGGGTTGCGCTCGGCGTTTACTTCCTCTTGGGGTTTCTCGCTTGGCCCAATTTGCCGGATTTGTTTGCAGCCGATTTCCTGAGTGTCTGGCTGAGAGACCCAGCCAGGATCCCGGCGTTAGCAATTCTTCTGGCGGTGGTCATGTTGTTTGTGTGGTTGATGGGCGCTTTGGCGTTCCTCGTGGACCGCGAACGGATCCCCTTGATACCGGGTCTCATCGTGGTGCTGCTGTTATGGCAATGGCTCTGGCCGACGAACCATGAGTTTCGTGTAACGCCATGGACGAAAATCGCGCTCCCCAAAGACTCGACGGAGCTGCTCGACCAGTGGTGCCGGTCGCGTCCAGGTAAGCCGCTCGCTGCTATTGCCTGTAGTGGCGGGGGCATTCGCGCCTCTCTCTGGACAGCACAGGTGTTGTCGGGTTTAGAAAGCGTTCCCGGCTTCCACCAGGACGTGGCCATCGTGAGCAGCGTCTCGGGAGGTTCGTTGGGCGCGTTCTACTACCTAGATGGTTTTGCCGGGATGACAACTTGCGCCGGCCGAGACCGGCTCGTGGAGGTTGCCGGTAAGTCAAGTCTCATGGCATCGGTGTGGGGTATGTGCTACCCCGACCTGGTGCGCATCGCTACGGGAAGCATGCTGAATCCGTACGATCGAGGCTGGGCTCAAGAACGGGCGTGGTCGCAGAATGCCGTCGCACCGGACGTAACCTTTGCCACCTGGAGCGAGGCCTTGTCGAAGAACGAATTGCCGCTGCCGATCTTTAACGCGACCTTGCACGAAACGGGACAGCGACTGCTTGCCTCCCCGGCGCGGTTGCCGGTCAACGACCCGCGTGTCTCGGGCCGCCGCGATTTGTTCACCTATGTTCCTGGCTTCCAATTCGACATGCCCATCCTGACGGCGGTGCGGCTGTCGGCGAGCTTTCCATTTATCTCGCCGCTGACTCGACCGGGTGTACCCGACAAATATCAGCGGTTTGCCCCGCACGCGGCGGATGGGGGCTATTACGACAACTCCGGGCTGATGAGCTGTCTAACCGCGCTGGACGACTACTTGAGAAGCAACGCTCCTTCGAAGCCCAAGCGACTTGCCATCATCGAAATCCGGGCGTCGGCACCTGCTGATACTGCAGGAGGCTCGCTGTCGCAACCCACGGGCATCTGGGACAACCTCACAGGCCCGCTGGTCACCATGTTTAATGTCGAGGACAACTCCCAGGTGGCAAGAACCGCCTGGGAAATGAGCCTGGTGCTCGATCAGTGGACGCAGCGGAAATATTGCCAGGAGTGCGAGCATTTCCTCTTCCACTTGAGCGCCGGTCTGCCTCTTTCCTGGCATTTGACCGAGGCCGAGCGGAACGAGATCCGCGAACACTGGCCCACGGTGCCGATTCCCAAGGTTCAGGAAACGGATCCCAAACACGAAAACAAAGTCAATGCGCGACGCGCGAACCAGCGGGAATTGGCCAGGCTTACGGAGTTCTTGCAGCGCCCTTGAGCAACGCGAATTTCTGAGTACGTCCGAGCGCATTCCGTAGCGATTCCGATGCCGGCTTCAACCGCTGGAACAGAACTCGCGTCAGCACGACTCTCTCGACCCGCCGTCGCGGTTTGCTTTCCTGCGACACGTGCTCTTTCGCCGTGACTTGTTGACTAGGGTCGGTCGCACCACGTCATCGATTGCGACAAGAATCGCTACTATGGCGCTCCCGGCGACCGATCTACTCCATTCGCCGCCGGATCGTTAGCGGCGCGGCGCCTCCGGCGGGTGGGCGGTAAGTTGATCGCGATTTCGGGCCGGTACGAGGCCGCGGGCGACGAGCGTTTCGACGATGCGTCGGACGACGGGGCCGGTGGCTTGTCCGCCGTCGCCGGCGTGTTCGAGTACGACGACGATTGCGACGCGCGGCTTTTCGGCGGGGACCAGTCCGGCGAACCAGGCATGATCGTCGCGGCTGCCGCCGACTTCGGCGGTGCCCGTCTTTCCGGCGATGCTGGCCGGGGCATCGGCCAACGTGGCGTGGGCCGTACCCGACGGCTCGTTCACCGCGGCCCGCAGACCTTCGTTCAAGGCGCCGAGCGCGTGGGCATCGAGCTCGGCGATCTGGTGCGACTCGCTCGTGGCGTCCGCCTCGATGGTTTCGCGCACGTCGTCGCGGCTAGCGGAAGTGTCGGCAAAGCTGATCCCTTGCCCACGCACCAGGTGCGGTTCGACGAGCCGTCCGCCGTTGGCGATCGCGGCCATCATCCGGGCCACGGCCAGCGGCGTGACGGCCAGCGTGCTTTGGCCGATGGCCAGCGCCGCGGTGTCGGCGGAAGACCAGCCCGTCGCGCGGCCCGGGGCCCCCAACTCCGGACGAGGCACCTGGCCTGCGGCCTCGTCGGGCAGGTCGATTCCAGTCGGGCTCGCGAGCCCGAAGCGCCGAGCCCAATCGGCCAGGTTGTCGGGATCGAGGCCGCGGGCATGATGGAAGAAATAGGTGTTGCAGCTTTGACCGAGCGCGGCGGTGAGATCGGTCGGCCCATGCCCCACGCCGCGGCGCACGAAGATGGCGCAGCGCTGCCGGTCGGGGCGTTCGAGATAGCCCTGGCAGTCGAACAATCGCCGCGGGTCGAACTCGGGTTCGCTGAGCAGTGCCGCGGCGGTGACCAGCTTGAAGACCGAACCCGGCGGGATGGCCATCTGCGTGGCCCGATTCACGAGCGGCGCCCGCGGATCGTCGAGCAGCGCCTGGGCCTGGCCCGCGTGCGGTTCGTTAAAGATTGCCGGATCGAAGCGCGGCGCCGTGGCCAGGGCCAGGACGGCGCCGCTGCGCACGTCGAGCACGACGGCCGCGCCGCCCGAGGGAGGAGGAGGTGCGGCGGCGAACTGATCGCGGCGCGCGAGCGCCGCGTCGAGCAGCCGCTCGCAGTTGCGCTGCAACGTCAGATCGAGCGAGAGCACGACGTCTTGGCCGGGTTGCATCGATTCGAGCTCGACGACTTCGAGCACGCGGCCGGTCGAATCGGTGCGTTCGAGTCGCAAGCCGTCGTGACCGCGCAAGGTGGCGTCGTACGCTTGTTCCAGACCAGTCCGTTGAGAATCGCCGGCCAGGCCGACGACGTGCGGCGCCGTACTGCCGGCCGGGTAGCGGCGGCGCCGTTGCTCGACGATCTCGACGCCGGGCCAGCGCTGGGGATGAGCCTCGATCTCGGCCAGGACGTCGATACCAACCTGGGGGACGACCACGTGCGCATCGAGTTCTTCGGCGACGACCAGCGTGTCCCAATCGGCCAGGGGGTGCCGCGGCTGGCCCCCGAGCCACTGGCTAACGCGGACCGGCCAGGCGTCGCTTTGTTCGGGTTGCTCGACGGTTTCGAGCCAGCGCCGGCGGCGGCGCTCGCGTACGCTCGCGGCGATGCGCTCGACGCGCGCCTGGATGGCGCCGGTCGATTCTTGCCAATGGGCGAGCGACACGCCGGCCAGCGCGGCCAGGCGTTGATGCAGGTCGTCCAGCATTGCGGTTTGGCGCGCCATTTCAGCGGCGATCTCGGCCGGGTCACGCCGCCGCGCGGCGGGCAAGGCGCGGCGCGCCTGCGAGCGGAGCCAGGCCGGATGCGGCGGGCGTTGCAAGTAGCGATAGTGCACGGCCAATGCCCGGCGCGGTACGTCTTCGGCCAGCACCAAACCTTCGCGACTGAGGATGCGGCCGCGCGGCGCCGGCACGACGATGCGGCGCTCCAGCGGCCGTGCGGCCTCGGTGCGGTAGCGGTCGCCGTAACTCCACTCCAACTGCGCGCGCCGCGCGAAGAGGGCCAACAGCCCGAGCAGAAACAGCCCGTAGAGTGCCCACAATCGCTTGCGCGGATCGACGGCCGCGTCGTGCGCGACGGCGCGCGGTGCGAGCAGTCGGTGCTGTACGAGGCGGAAGGACATAAGGCCTGCGAACGGGGCTTTGCACTCAGCGGGATAGCGGACTTCGCAGCACGGCAAAGTGCGGCGCGGGCTGCCGGTCGGCGCCCATCCACGAGGCGATCAGCGTGCAAGGCAGGGTGAGCCCGGCCGTGTAAAGACCGTTGACCAGGGGCGCGTACCAGGTCGCCGGGAGCGACGGAGCCAGTCCCACGATGCCGGCCAGCGCGACCCAGGTGTCGACGGCCAGCGCGGCCAGGCCCACCGTCGCGCAGAGGCATATCGGATGTCGCTGCCAACGCCCGGGCGGCAGCAGTTCCATCGCTGCCACGACGAGCATCAATCCCCCGGTTCGCACACCAAGGATTCCCCCGGCGTTCAAATCGGCCGCCAGGCCAACCAGGCCCGCCACGAGCCAGGCCGGGCGCAAGCGACCGAGCTGCATGGCCAGAATGGCGACCAGCACAAACACGCTCGGCGCGACGTCGCCGACCGACCAGGCGCGGTCCAGCGCCACTTCGAGCACCGCGGCCAGGTAGATGCCGACGAACAGGAAGAGCCAACGCAGGGCGATCATCGTTGCACCGCTCCCGGTTCGCCGCCTTGGGCCGCCAGACGCGCGGGATTCGCAGCGGACGTCACCACGGCGAGGTCCGTGGTCGAGATCAAGGCCGCGTCGGGCCGTGCCCAGATTCGCCAATGCGGTTCGTCGGCCGCGCGCTCGACGCGCGTCACTTCGCCGCAACGCGGTGGCTCGGGCCAGACGCCTTGTAGCGCGGCGCTATATACGCCATCGCCCACGCTGACGGCCGCGCTGGTGTCGACCTGAACGACTCGGGCCTCGGGCTCGCCGGTGCCTTGCCACACGCCCGAGACGACGCCTGCGGCCGGCGCGCGTCCGCGCGGCACGAGCCAGACGACGTCGCGGTAGGCCGCGTCGCAAACGTGACGGGCAACGCTCGTTTCGGGTCCGACTTCGCAGAGCTGGCCCCAAACGACCGTTCCGGCCAGGGCCAGATGGCCCGGGGAGAGACCGCTGGAGGCTCCTTGATCGACTGTGGCGCGCCACTTTGTCGCGCCGGTGGTCAGCAAGAGTCCGCCGGCGGTCGGCAGCTCGCGGCTGCCGACGTCGCAAAGCAGCGTCCGTCGCAGCGAGTCGCACGCCAGGGGACCGAGCACGCGCGCCGGCAGCGCGCGCGGCAGCAGCAGCGATGCAGCGGCTGGATCGTCGGCCGCGCCGCTTGGGGCGGCGCGGGCGATGCGTGCCCGCAGTTCGAGGTTTTCCCGCAAGAGCGCGGAGGATTGGGCCTCGAGTGCTGCGATCCGTGCGGCCGTTTGGCCGCGCTCGACGAGCCGGTTGGCCAGCGACGCAGTCTGTTCGCGCACGTTGGCGGCGACGACCCAACCGGGATGCATCGCGGTGCGCCACGCTTGGCGCAGCGGTACGACCGAGGCCTCGGGAAGCCACGCCAGCGCGGTCGCGGCCAGCGCCAGGCCGACCGCAACGAGCCGCTCGCGCGCTAGCCCGTCACGCGGCATGATCGCTCGACTCCAGCACACCGCGCCAGGCGGGCAGGTCTTCGAGACAGGCCAACGCGCCGCGGACCACGGTCGTGAGCGGCTCGACGACGACGCGCGTGGGCAAGCCCATCTGGTCGCCGAGGAAGCGATCGATGTTGCGCAGCAGCGCCCCGCCGCCGCACAGCGTGAGCCCGTGATCGACCAGGTCGGCGGCCAGCTCGGGCGGCGTCTGGTCGAGCGTGGCGCGCAGGCAATCGACGATTTGCGCGAGCGGCTCGGCGAGCGCTTGGCGGACCTCTTCGCTGGTGATCGTGGCTTTGCGCGGCAACCCACTGACGGCGTCGACTCCGCGAACCTCGTCGACCAGTTCTTCGATTAAAGGGGCGGCGCTGCCGATCTCGATGCGCAGCCGTTCGGCCTCGGCGGGGCCGATCCGCAAGCTGTAAGATCGCCGCAGATGATCGACAACGGCCTGGTCCATGCGATCGCCGCCGACGCGAATCGAGGTGCTCGCCACGACGTCGCCCAGACTGACCACGGCCGCTTCGGTCGTCCCGCCACCGATGTCACAGATCAGGCTGGCCACCGGTTCGGCCACGGGCAGCCCGGCGCCGATCGCTGCGGCCAGGGCCTCGGGCACCAGGAGCACGCTGCGCGCGCCGGCGCGATGCAAGCTGCTGTAGACGGCGCGCTTTTCGACGGGCGTGCTCGAACCGGGAACGGCCACCAGCACGCGCGGGCGCAGCGACCAGCCGCCGCGGCGCACCTTTTCCAGCAGGCAGCGCAACATCGATTCGCACAACGCATAGTCGCGAATCGCGCCGTCGGCCAGCGGCCGGACGACTTGAATGGCGGTCGACGTGCGGCCGAACATTTGACGAGCGAGATGCCCCACGGCGCTGCCGCGGGCAAGCACACCCTGGCCCGTCTCGGCCACGGCGACGATCGAGGGCTCGTCGACGACGATCCCTTCGCCGGGTACACCCAAGAGGGTGTTGGCGGTGCCCAAGTCGAGCGCGACGTCGGGCGCGAATCGTCCTAAGATTCCGGGGAGCATCCTTGCCGACCGGGTTGGAACACAGGTTGTCGAGCGTACCGGACCCGTTGCCCGGCCGCGTGTCAGGCGTTCGGCGACGATAGCCCCAGGGTGGCGGCCAGGACGTACGTGGCCGGCGCGTCGAGCTGGCTATACTTCGTCGACGGGTAGTTGGACCACTCCAGGTACAACATCAGGCAGCCGATCAACAGCGCCAAAAACGCGATGATCAACAGCACGTCGTAAATGTTGGCCTTGACGCGGGGCTTGGCGGCCGGCGCGATGCGGCTCTCAGCGGAGTCGGGTGGCAACGCGGTCTTCCTTTTCGATCACGCCTTTGCGGAACTCGGGGATGATCTTGGCGACCGACTTGTCGGGCGCGGTACGGATCACCTCGATGCGTCCCAGGTATTTGCTCACGTCCGGGCCGAGCCGGTACACCTCGAGCTGATTGCCGCGGCGGATGCCGTCGTCCGAGCCGAGCGAGATTTCGACCATGCCGTCCGAGCTGCTGGCCAGGACGACGCCGTCGACCTTGGGCGGCTGGCCGTCGGTCGGCTCGAATTCGTCGAGGTCGTGCAGTTCGAGCACGGTCTTCATCCGCGCGGTCTGCTCGGTCAGTTGCAGGTTGCGCTCGTTGACGCGTGACAGCTCCGTTTGGGCCTGGTTCAACTCGTCGGTCAGCTTGACGACTTGCTGAAAGTTTTCTTCTTTTTCGGTTTGCGTCTGGCGGATCGACTGCCGCAGCGCGTCGACCTCACCGCGCAAGGCAGCCAGCGATTGTTGCGTGGTTTCCATCGCGGCGACGGCGCGGCGCTCGCCCTCGACCAGTTGGTCCTCTTTCTGCTGCAGCCCGCGGACCTGCTGGAGGATCTGTTCCTTTTCGGTCTCGAGCTTGGCGACCGCCTCGCGGCGTGCGGCCAGCTCGCTGTCGAGTTGCTCGGTCAGGTTGGCCAGTTGCTGGGTGAGCTGCTGCTTGTCGGTGTTGGCCGCTTGCAGCTCGCTTTGGGTCTTCTTGACTTGTACGTACCAATTCTGATGGGTGGCGTATACGCCAACCGCGAAGGCCATGAAGATCAGGCTCATGACCAGGATCAGAATGACGAAGACCTTGCCGAGAAGATTCATCGCGCCTCACCTTACCGCCCTGCGGCCACCCTCTTGATCGGGAGAGGAAGTCTCGCGGGACGTGGACCTGTCTGTCTGTTCCAAGCTGCCCAGCTTCTACACCGGGCGACCTATTTCAGGATAATCGCTGACTGCGCGCCATGCGTCGTTTGGCGCTGTGGTTGCTTGGCATTGCCACGCTGGACTGGTGCGAACCGCTGCAACCCGCGACCGGCCGATCGAGAACCTGCCTGGGCAGATCCCGGTCCGGGGCATCAGCAAAGTCCCCAAACTGTTTCCCAATAGGAAGATACAGCCGCGCAGCGACCGGTTTAGTATAAGTCGGCTGCAGAAGCTGTGTCAATTATCCAGAGCGCCAACTCGAGAATCTGCGCGGCTTGGAAAACATGCGCGGCCGCACAAGCCGTTTCTTGGGTGCTGACGACAGGATCAACCCGCAGAATCGTCTTGATCAGCAGGGCTGATTGAGCAACGCCCGAGCACGTTGCCGGTCGCTATACCGGGCTTGTAAGCCGCCGAGCATCAGGCCCACGCAAGCAAGCAGGCACAGCCCTGCAGGCCAGTCGCCGATGGCCAGATAGATGCTGGCGCGCCCGTCGAGCGGGACCTCGGTCACGATGGTGCCCGTCGCACGGCGTGGACCGCGCGCGACCACCCGGCCCGATGCGTCGATGTGCGCCGAGAAGCCGGTGTTGGCCGCGACGATCATCGGCTTGCGGCATTCCAAGGCTCGAAACGCCGCGCACATCAGGTGCAGATCCAATTCGCTCGAACCCCAGAACCAGCCGTCGTTGGTCAAGTTGACCAACAAGTCGGGCTCGTGGCCCTGCGAGCGCAGCGTGCGCACCTGCCGGGCAATCAAATGCGGGAGCACGTTTTCGTAGCAGATGCTCACGGCTGCCGTGGCGTTGCCCAACGGCACGGCGACCGGCTCACGGCCCGGCTCCAGCCCGCGCTTGAAGGGCGTCAGCTTGTAGATGCTGGGAAACGTCCGGCTCAGCGGGATGTACTCGTGGCTGAAGATGACCGGGTGCATCTTGTCGTATCGTGCCGCGATCTCGCCGCCGGGTTCGACCAGGATGGCCGAGTTGTACGAGTGCGTGACGCCGGGGCCAAAATCGAGCGTATCGACGCCCAGCAACATCGGCGTGCCGACGCTCGCGACCATGTTGCGCAGCCGGCGCTGCTGGCTGGCGGCCGCCTCTTCGAGTTCGGCAAACGTCCAATCGTCGCCGGGTTCGGGCGCGGCGTCGGGCGCATAGGTGAGCAGTGCCTCGCGATACATCGTCTCGGGCCAGATCACCGCGTCGAGCTTGCTGCGCTCCTCTACGGCCCGGTAGGTCAAGTCGAGATACTCGCGATGGACGCGCTCGGCCTGGTTCGGGTCCCATTTCAATTCGGTGTCGATCGAACCTTGGATGATGGCCACCGTCGGGCCAGGGCGCGTGGCGACATTCGCTGTGCGCCAGTAGCCGTAGCCCAACGTGGTGCCCACCGCGACGGCGGCCATCGCCAAGGGCACCAGTCCTGCGCGGCGCGGCAACGCCGTGACGGCCACGGTCAAACAAGCGGCGACGAAGATCAGCAATCCGCTCACGGCATAGCCGCCCGCCAGGTCGGCGATCTGGATCAGTTCGATCCAGCGCCATTGCGTGTGTCCCCATTGGGCCATCGAAAAGCCGGTGAGAAAGTGGCTGCGAAACAGTTCGAGACCTACCCAGACAACGGGCGCCGCGATCACCAGCGGCACGCGCCAGCGATGCACGGCGCTACGCGCGAGGGCGACGAAGCCCGGCAGGTAGAACGCCAGGTAGGCCGACATGGCAAACCAGCCGACGACGGTGGCCGGGTGCGGCAGCCGCAAGAAATGCAGCACCGCGAACCACCACAAGAACCCGCACAGCCACAACATCGCGTAGGGTCGTCGGCCCGTGAGTTGTGCTTGGGCGACGAGCAACAGCCAAGGGATCGGCGCGATCCAAGCGAGGGGCGCGAGCGCCGCCGGCGGCAGCGACAACGCCGCCAGCGCGCTGCCGGTCAGGCCCAGCACGGCCGTTGATCGCCAGGCGCCCGAGCGCCACCACGGCAGCGACCGCGCCGAGGCGCGAGTTTCGCTCGTATGCGGAGTCGATTGATGCACGAGTGAGCGCTGGCGACGGCCAGCGCGCGGCAAAAGAGTCGTCGTCATGGGTCACCTCCGTGCGACCGCGAAAGAGTCGATGCTCTGCTGCGTAGCGTACCCGACCGGCGGCTCCAAAGCCCAGGTGGCTTGCGGCGCGACACGGGGCGCGTCACAGCCGTTGCACCGACACCATCTGGCCGGGCTGATAGCTGCAATCGCCCGATGGAAAATGAATCAGCGCGTCGGCCGCGGCGAGCGTGCGCAGATCGGCCGAGCCTTGCCAGCGCAGCGGCTCGACGGCCGAGCCTGACGTCCCTTCGACGTAGCGTCCCGGGTGGTAGGTGGGCCGCTCGCCCCGGTGCGTGAAGGCGGCGGCCAGGGGGCGCGACTCGACGGGCGCGCCGGCCAAGACGCCGCCTGCCAACCGGGCCAGCGCCGGCCGGACGAACAGCTCGTAGCAGACCAAGGAACTCACGGGATTGCCCGGCAGACCAAACACCAGCCGCGCGCCGCGGGAATGGGCCTGGGTGCCGAACCAGACTGGCTTGCCGGGCTTGAGATTGACCTTATGGAACACGCAGGCCACGCCGAGTTCGGCCAGCACGGCGGGCACCAGGTCGAGCACGCCGGCCGAGACCCCGCCCGAGAGCACCAGCACGTCGGCCGCTTCGAGGCCGGCCCCGATGCGCGTGCGCAAATCGTCGCGCGTGTCGCGCGCGATGCCCAGCTCGAGGACATCGGCGCCGGCGCGTCGCGCGGCGGCGGCCAAGAGCGGCCCGTTGCTGTTGCGAATCTGGCCCGCCGCCGGCACCCGGCCCGGCTCGACCAGCTCATCGCCGGTCGACAGGATGGCAACCTTCGGCGCGGGCACCACGCGCACGGTCGTGCGGCCGACCTCGGCGAGCAGGCCCAATTCGATCGGCCGCAACACGGCGCCCGGCATGAGCACGACGTCGCCGGCGCGCATCGACCGGCCGCGCGTCATGATGTTCTGGCCCGGGGCGACTTTCGCGTCGACGATGTCGACCAGCGAAGTGCCGTCGGCGGCCAGTCGAGTTTGCGTGCGCTCGATCATGACCATCGCATCGGCGCCCGGCGGCATCGGGGCGCCGGTCATCACGCGCGTGGCCGCGCCGGGACAAACGGCGCAAGTCGGCACTTGTCCGGCGGTGACTTCTTCCAACACGCGCAGCTCGGCGCGGCCACTGCTCAGGTCCGACGCGACCACGGCGTAACCGTCGACCAGTGCCTTGTCGTGCGGCGGCGAGTCGACGTCGCTGGCGATCGTCTCGGCCAGGACCAGACCGAGGGCAGCACCGCAGGCCCGCTCGACCGCGGCCCGCGGCACGACGTGCTGGGCAAGGCGGGCCAGGGCTTCATCGACGGAGAGCATGGAGCGCTCGGGGCACCGTGTTTTCTCTATTCAGCCCGCAGCGCGAGGAAATTGCGCAGGATGTCGATGCCGCGCGGGGTGAGGAAGCTTTCCGGGTGGAACTGCACGCCGTGCAGGGGAAAGCGGCGATGGCGCACGGCCATGATCTCGCGGCCGCCGTCGGGCGCCGCGGCCCAGGCACATTCCTCGAAGTCGTCGCGGAGCGTACCCGGCCGGATGACCAGGCTGTGATAGCGCGTGGCGACCAGCGGGCTTTCGATGCCGGCGAAGATACCCCGGCCGTCGTGCTCAATCTGGTCGGTCTTGCCGTGCATCAATTGCTTGGCACGGACGATTTCGGCCCCGAATGCCTGGCCGATGGCCTGGTGCCCGAGGCACACACCAAGAATGGGCAGTTTGCCGGCCAGCCGTTCGATGGCCGCACAGGAAATGCCGGCCTCGCTCGGCGTGCAGGGACCGGGCGAAACGATCAGATGCGTGGGCCGCTCGCGTTCGATGTCGGCAACGGTCAATTGATCGTTGCGGACGACGCGCAGATCGATTCGCGGATCGATCTCGCCCAACCGCTGCACGAGGTTGTAGGTGAACGAGTCGTAGTTGTCGATGAGCAGGATCACGCGCGCGATTCCGCGACGGCGGGTGCTTCAAGAGCGAGTCGGCCCGCCTTTCCGACGTGACACCGCCAGCGCGGCGAGGGTTCAGGCACTCGGCAGTCGTGCTTCCTGGGCCAGCAAGTCGAGAAACTTGGTGGCCTGCACGTAATCCGACGATTTGTAGGTGCGGAGGTTCTTTTTCAAGATCGAGCGCAGCGAGGCCAGCGCGTCCTGGGCCGACAGGTACAAGTCGCCGTCGAGCTGCCCATAGGTGGCGCGGTGGTTGAACAATTGATCGAGGCGGGTGCGCGGCTCGTCGAAATCGGACGCCGCGAGCAAGGCCGGCCATTGAATTTGGCCAGTGTGCGGGTCGATCTGGCTCGGGGCAGCGCGGGGCGGAGCTTCGTGTTCGGCCGTCTCGGCGCTCGCCGAACGCACCTTGCGGCGATCGCGCTCGGCATCGCGCGCTTCTTGATTGACCCGGCGCATTTCGAAATAGGTCTGCGTCGCCTTGAGCCGGTTGTCGAGCTCGGCGCTGCGGGCGTCGGCATAGTTCTGCGCGGCTTCGGAATTCATCATGTTGGCCGCCCCGGCCGCCGCGACCAGCGCGCCCATCCCGCGGGCATAGCCTTCGCCGGCCGTCGAGGAGAAATTGCCCTGGCGGAAGTACCACTGGGCAGCGGCCGGCTGTGCCAGACCCACGAACACCAGGAAGACGAGCAAACGGCAGGCGCCAGGGAACGCAGAGGATGGCATCATCGCGGGGCCCGAATGAAAGCGGAGTTACTTGCCGCGTGCTACTCGTGGGCAGCCACGCGGCCGACTATACTTCAGGATTCCTGGACAGCTGGTCGATCGAAACGGCCAGAGCGTCCGGGGGGCTTCTATTGTTATCTCCGACGACCTCTCTGGGTATCCCCAATGCGATCGGTTTTCCGCTTGTGGATGATGGCCGGTGGCCTTGCCGTTTTGATCCTGTTTGCGGCCGGCGTGGCCCCACTGGCCCCCGTCGCGTTCGCGCAAGATCCGGCGAACCTGATCAAGCAGCTCGGCTCGGCCAACCAGGCCGCACGGCTGGCGGCCCTCGACGCCCTGGGCAAGCTGGCGGCGAAGCCGGCCACGGCTCGTGCGGCGATCGAAAAGTCGCTTGCCCATAGCGACCCGGTGACGCGCGCTCGCGCCGCGCATACCTTGGCGGCGTTCGGCGTGCGGGCCAAGGAAAGCGTGGCCGCCGTGATGAAAATGCTCTCGGGCGACGCCGATCCGCTGGCCCGAGCCGCGGCGGCGCGGTGTCTGGGTTCGATCGGCGACAAGCAAGGGCCGGAAGTCGACGCCCTGCTGCAGGCGATCACCGACAAGGACCCGCGCGTCCGACGGGCCGCGGTGGCCTCGGTGCGGCAATTAGCGCCCGGCCCTGACCGGACGCTGCCCAAATTCGTGCAGGTGCTCGAAGACGCTGACCCGGGCGCCGTCGTAGCGGCGTTGGTGACGATCTCCGACTTCGGTGCGGCGGCCGTGCCGCCGATGATCAATGCGCTCGCCAATCCGAAGTCGCGTTACTGGGCATTGCTGGTGTTGAACGACATCGGCCCCGCGGCGAAAGACGCGGCCAAGCCGATCGAGGCGCTGTTGTCCGACGAACAGCCGGAGATGCGGTTGCAGGCGGCGCTGGCGTTGGGCGCGATCGGTCCCGACGCCGAAGGCGCCGCGTCGGCGCTCATCGCGACGGCCAAGGACGAGCAGGCCGGCGTGCGTTATGCCGTGGCCTATGCCCTGGGACGGCTGGGCGATCCGGCGGCCAAGGACGCGCTGGCCGAGCTGCAATCGGCCGACGATCCGATGCAAAAAATGCTCGCCACCTGGGCCCTGTCGCAAATCGAACCGGAAAACGCCGAGCTGCGCAAACAATCGCTCGCGGCCTTGAGCGAAGGCATTTCTTCGCCCGATGCGATGGTGCGTCGGGCCGCGGCGCATGGCCTGGGTGACGAAAAATTGCCGGCGGATGAAGTCGTGCCGCTGCTGATCAAGGCGCTGGCCGACAAGGAAAGCTCGGTGGCGCAGACGGCGGCCGAGGCGCTGCTGCGGTTTGGCGCGGCGGCCGTCGAGCCGCTCGCCCACGAGCTGGCCAATGCCGAGCAACGTCCGGAAGCGTCCTTTCTGCTTTCGCGGATGGGCGAAGCGGCCCAGCCGGCCTGCGGCGCGCTGCTCGACGCGTTCCAGGCGGAAACCGATCCCGAGGTGCAGCGGTTGACGTTGTTGGCCCTGGCCGCGGCGGGCTGCCGCGACGCTGCGGCGGTGCCCGTGCTGGTCAAAGCGTTGCGTAGCGAGCAGCCGCGCGTGCAGCGCAGCGCGACCTATGTGCTGGGCAAGATGGGTCCTGTGGCCAAGAGTGCGCTGGCCAATATCCAGGGCAACTTGAACAGCGACGACCCGGACTTGCGGCTGGTCAGCGTTTGGGCGTGCCTGCAAATCGCCCCGCAAGACAAGACGCTGGTGGCGCAGGCGGTGCCGCAGTTGATCAAGGCGCTGCGGCATGAACTCGACCAGGCGCGCATCGAAGCGGCCACGGCGCTGGGCAACCTCGGCGCGGCGGCGCAAACCGCGCTGCCGGCCTTGCGCGAGATGCTGACCTACGAAGGGCCGGCCGTGCGCGCGGCGGTCGAAGAAGCGATCAAGAAGATCGAAGGGGCGGGCAAGAAATAGGCCGCCTTCCAGGGGTCTGCTCCAGCGTCGTCCGCGGCGCAAAAATCGCCGCCAAGGTGCGGCCGCCGCAGGGGGTTGCGCGCGGCGCCGGCGATTGTGAATCTCGCCCAAAAACGGTACATTGACGGGCGATCGTGGAAGGGCAAAAACCGGGATCTGCGCCATGCCCGGCGCTTGCCCGGCAGGGAGGCGCGGGTTGCTCGTTGCAGGGCAATGCTTCTTTCCGCCAGGCGGCCTTCCGGTCGATCTTCACGCGGGCCGGTGGATCGTCTGCGGGGATCGGACAACCGTGTCCCCGCGGGCAAACGCCTCGCGCCGGCGGCGATTTGATCAGGCGGTAATCGGGCAAGTCGCGGTGTTCAATTGAGGTAGTACGTTGGCCGACGAGAATGAAGAGCTGACCCCGGGGGACGAGGGTGCGCCGGACGGGACATCGAGCGAGCCGTTGCCCGGTGGGCGGATCGAAGACCTGTCGATCGAAGACGAGCTCAAGAACAGCTACCTGACGTACGCGATGAGCGTGATCGTCAGCCGCGCGCTGCCCGATGTGCGCGATGGCCTGAAGCCGTCGCAGCGACGGATTCTGGTCGCGATGAACGACTTGAGTCTCACGCCCGGCTCCAAGCGGATCAAGTGCGCCAAAATCTCGGGCGACACGAGCGGCAACTATCACCCCCACGGCGAGGCGGTGATTTACCCGACCTTGGTGCGCATGGCCCAGGAATGGAACATGCGCTACGTGCTGGTCGACAAACAGGGGAACTTCGGCTCGATCGCGGGCCTGCCGCCGGCGGCCATGCGATATACCGAAGCGCGGATGAGCCAGTTCGCCGCGCTGATGCTCGACGACCTGAAGCTCGACACGGTCGACTATATCCCGACCTACGACGAGCGGACGACCGAGCCGACGGTGCTGCCGTCGCGGTTTCCGAACCTGCTGGTCAACGGGGCCAACGGTATCGCCGTCGGCATGGCGACGTCGATTCCGCCGCATAACCTGACCGAGGTGGTCGATGCGCTGGTGCGCGTGATCGATCAGCCGGAAGTGTCGATCGACGAGTTGATGGAGATTATTCCCGGCCCCGACTTTCCCACCGGCGGCATCATCTGCGGCCGCAGCGGCATTCGCCGCGGCTATTACACGGGCCGCGGCTCGGTCGTGCTCCGGGCTCGTGCGCGGATCGAAGAATGGGGCAAAAACCGCCACCGGATTATCGTCAGCGAGATCCCGTTCCAACAGGCCCGCGACCGCGTCGAAGAGCGGATCGCCGAGCTGATCCAGGAAGACAAGATCAAGGGCATCTCGAATCTGCGGAACGAGAGCGACCTGAAAGAGCCGGTCCGGTTGGTGCTCGAGCTGAAGCGCGAGGCGGACCCGGAGATCGTGCTCAACCAGCTCTACGAATTCTCGCCGCTGCAAGACACGTTCTCGCTGATTCTGCTGGCCTTGGTCGACGGCAAGCCGCGGACGCTGAGCATCAAGGGGCTCTTGGAAGAGTTCCTGCGGCATCGCGTCGTGGTGATCCGCCGCCGCACGCAGTTCTTGCTCACCAAGGCCCGGCAGCGCAAGCACACCGTCGAAGGCCTGTTGCTGGCGCATGTGAATATCGACGAGATCATCCGGCTGATCCGGACCTCGTCGAGCCAGGCCGAGGCCAAGGCGCGGTTGATGGGCGTCGAATGCCCGGGGGCCTTGATGCGGCGAGCGCTGGGCGAAGCCGGCTATGCCGTGTTCATTGCCGAGCGCGGCGAGCGCGAAACCTATACGCTCACCGCCGTGCAGGCCGACGCGATTCTACGGATGACACTGGGCCAGTTGGTCAATCTCGAGCAGGAGAAGCTGGCCAACGAATATCAAAAGCTGCTCGACGAGATCGCCGAATACCAGCGGATCTTGTCGAACGAGGCCAACATCAAGACCGTGATCCGCGACGAGCTGCTCGAGATTCGCCGGCGGTACGGCGACGCGCGGCGCACCGAGATCAGCGGCGAGGAGATCGGGTCGATCGACCTCGAGGACCTGATCACCGAAGAGAACATGGTGGTGACGATCAGTCACCGCGGCTACATCAAGCGCACCCCGTCGAGCACCTACCGCGCCCAGCGACGCGGCGGCAAGGGTATGAAGGGTGCCAAGGCCGAGGAAGAAGATCCGATCCAGCACCTGTTCGTGGCCAGCACCCACGACTATCTGCTGTTCTTTACCAACCGCGGCAAGGTCTATTGGCAAAAGGTCTACGACCTGCCCCAGTTGGCGCGCGACAGCCGCGGTCGGGCCCTGGTCAACCTGCTGCAGTTCACCGAGGGTGAGCGCGTGACCGAATGCATCGCGGTCCGCGATTTCAAGGAGCCGGGCGCGTACCTGGTCATGGCCACGCGCGCCGGGCAGGTGAAAAAGACTCCGCTGGCGGATTACGGCCGGCCGATGCGCGGCGGCATCATCGCCATCAAGCTGCGCGAGGACGACGAACTGGTCGACGTGGCCGTCACGCGGCCGGGCGACGAGGTCGTGCTGTCGACCGCGGCGGGCATGGCCATCCGCTTCAACGAGGCCGATGCCCGCCCGATGGGCCGCAACACTAGCGGCGTGCGCGGCATCTCGCTGGCCGGCGGAGATCAGCTGGTCGGCATGGTCGTGGCCGATCCCGAGACGACGCTGCTGACGGTCTGCACCCTGGGCTACGGCAAGCGCACCCCGTTCGGTCCAAATTCGCCGTGGTCGGGCGGCGAAACCGAGGAAGAAACCGGCGACACCGCCACGGCGGAACCGGTTGCCGAGCCGGCGACCGATGCCGAAGACGGCGCCGACGAGGCGTCGAGCGGGCAGCGCTACCGCGCGCAGCGCCGCGGCGGCAAGGGCCTGCGCGACATCAAGACCACCACGCGCAACGGGCCCGTCGTAGGCATCGTCGCTGTCAGCGACGACGACGAATTGTTGATGATCACGGCCCGCGGTAAGATCCAACGCATCAAGGCCAGCGACGTGAGCGTGATCGGCCGCAATACGCAAGGCGTGCGGATCATGAGTCTCGACGAGGGGGACACGCTCGCGGCGGTCGTGCGCGTGCCGGCCGAAGAGCGCGACGCGGATGCCGGTGAGATCGACGCCGGACCAGCGGACGACGAAGGCGCGCCGGCTGGGGGCGCGCCGGACGAGGGCGAGTCCGGTCCGGTCGCCGAAAGCTGAGCTGTATTCGCAGCACCCTGAGAGGATGCAACTGTCCGCATGGCTCGTCGTGCGCTAATCACCGGGATCACCGGCCAGGACGGTTCATACCTGGCGTCGTTCCTGCTTGAAAAGGACTACGAAGTCCACGGCATGGTGCGACGCTCAAGCACCGAAAATTTCGAACGCATCGCGCCGATTCGCGAACAGATCCACCTGCACCAAGGGGACCTGATCGACCAGCAATCGCTGGTCCGGGCTCTGGAGCAATCGCAGCCCGACGAGGTGTACAACCTGGCCGCGCAAAGCTTCGTGGCCACGAGCTGGGAACAGCCGCTGCTGACCGGCGAAGTGACCGCGCTGGGCGTCACGCGGATGCTCGAGGCCATTCGCGACGTGAATCCGCAGATCAAGTTCTACCAGGCGTCGAGCAGCGAGATGTTCGGCCGGGTGCAGGAAGAACCGCAGACCGAAAAGACGCCGTTCTGGCCGCGCAGCCCCTACGGCGTGGCCAAGGTCTACGGCCATTGGATCACGGTCAACTACCGCGAGAGCTACGGCCTGTTCGCCTGTTCCGGCATCCTGTTCAACCACGAGTCGCCCCAGCGCGGCAAAGAGTTCGTCACGCGCAAGGTGACCGACGCCGTGGCCCGGATCAAGCTCGGCGTGCAGCATAAGCTGAAGCTCGGCAATCTCGACGCGCAGCGCGACTGGGGTTATGCCGGCGACTACGTGCAGGCCATGTGGTTGATGCTCCAGCAAGCACGGCCCGAGGATTACGTGATCGCCACCGGGCAGAAGCACACGGTTCGCAACCTGGTCGAGCTGGCCTGTGCCGAAGTCGATCTGGACCCGGGCACGATCGTCGAGATCGATCCGGCGCTGTTGCGCCCGGCCGAGGTGAACACGTTGTGCGGTGACGCCACGAAGGCCCGTGAGCAGTTGGGCTGGTCGCCGCAGGTGTCGTTTCCAGAGCTCGTGAAAATGATGGTCGAGGCCGACCTGGAGCGCGTGCGCAAAGAATTGGCCGGGGCGCGGCTCTGAGGCCGTCAAGCCGCGGCGGCTGGCACATGCGTGGCTGGCATATGGGCGGCTAGCGAGGGGCGCTGTCAAGACCCGACCACAGCCGTGCACGGCAGGCGATGAATCGCATGCGAGCATTTATCACCGGCATCTCGGGGTTTGCCGGAGGCCATCTGGCCGAACATCTGCTCGCCTGTGGCGACGAAGTGTGGGGTAGTTCACGCTCGGGCGATTGGCCGGCAGAGTTTCTGGCCGGGGTGACGAGCCGTGCGCGACTACTGGCCTGGGATCTGGCGCGTGCCGACGGGCTGACGGCCGCGGCTCAGCAAGCGCTGGCCGAGTTCGCGCCGCAGGTGATCTATCATCTGGCGGCGATCAGCGTGCCGTCCCAGTGCGGTCAGGCCGAGCCGACCGAAACGGCCTGGGTCACGAACGTCGCCGGCACGCAACAGGTCGTGCAGCTGGCGGCCGCGCTGCCCGGGCGGCCGCGGTTGTTGTTTGTGAGCACCAGCCACGTTTACCGGCCGCGCGACTCGGCCGCCGACGGTCCGTTCACCGAGAGCTGGCCGACCGAACCGCGCAACGCATATGGCAAGACCAAGCTCGCGGCCGAGGCCCAGGTCCGCGCGGCGATCGAGGGCCAAGGGCTCACGGCCGTGATCATCCGCGCGTTCCAGCACACCGGGCCGCGGCAGGGGCGCGAAATGATGCTCGTGCAATGGGCCTGGCAGCTCGCCGCGCCCTCGGGCGCGGCTGTCGAAGTAATCAATCGTGATACCTGGATCGATTTGAGCGATGTGCGCGACGTGGTCCGCGCCTACCGGCTGCTCGCCGAACGGGGCCAGCCGGGCGAAACCTATAATGTGGGATCGGGACGTGCCGTGCGGACGGGCGACGTGCTGGCGCTAGTCGAACAAGTTGCCGGCCGCCGGCGACCGATCGTGGAACTGCGGCCGGGTGCGAAATACGATCCCGTTGCCAACATCGACCGGCTGCAAGCCGCGACGGGTTGGACTCCGCGGATCTCGCTCGAGCAAACCGTGGCCGACACGTGGGAAGACTGCCGCGCGCGGGCAGCGCTGGCAAAGTAGCTGTCGGCGATCGAGGGGAAGGAGAGCTGGTTGATGCAGATCACCATGGTGGGGACGGGCTACGTGGGGCTGGTGACCGGTACGTGCTTTGCCGAAACCGGCAACGACGTGACGTGCGTCGATATCGACCAGGCCAAGGTCGAGATGCTGCGCCAGGGCCAGGTACCGATCTACGAGCCGGGACTCGCCGAGCTGGTCGGCCGCAATGCCAAGCTCGGACGTTTGCACTTCACCACCGATCTGGCAGCCGCCACGCGCGGGGCCGATCTGCTGTTCTTGGCCGTCGGCACGCCGTCGGCCGACGACGGTTCGGCCGACTTGCGCAATCTCTGGGCGGTGGTCGACACGATGGCTCCGCACCTGCGGCCCGAGGCGATCGTGGTGATCAAGAGCACGGTCCCCGTCGGCACGAACGCGGCCGTCTACTCGCGGCTGCGAGAGCTCACGGGGCGCGATTGCGACGTGGCCAGCAATCCCGAATTCCTGAAGGAAGGCGCGGCGATCGACGATTGCATGAAGCCCGACCGCGTCGTGATCGGCGCGCGCCGCCCTGAGGTGGCCGACCGGCTGCGCGAGCTCTACGCGCCGTTTCTGCGGACCGAAAAGCCGCTCTTGGACATGCGGCCCGAGAGTGCTGAAATGACCAAGTACGTGGCCAACGCCATGCTGGCCACGAAGATCAGCTTCATCAACGAGATGGCCAACCTGTGCGAACGGATGGGGGCCGACGTCAACGACGTCCGCCGCGGCATCGGTCACGATCAGCGGATCGGCTTCGCCTTCTTGTTCCCGGGCGTGGGCTACGGCGGCAGCTGCTTTCCGAAGGACGTGCGCGCGCTCCAGGCGATGGCCACGCAGCACGGCATCGAGCCGCGCGTGCTGCGCGCCGTCGAACAGGTGAACCAGCATCAAAAACGCGTGCTGCTCGACAAAGTCGCGGCGCATTTCGGCGGTCAGCTGGCGGGCCGCAAGATCGCCATCTGGGGCCTGGCCTTCAAGCCCCAAACCGACGACATCCGCGAGGCGCCGGCATTGGTGCTGATCGACGGGCTGCTCGCGGCCGGCGCGAAATTGCACGTCCACGATCCCGAGGCCCTGGCCAACGTGCGGGCCCTCTACGGCAATCGGCTCGACTTTGCCGAGTCGCCGTACGACGCGGTGCCGGGGGCTGACGCCTTGTGCATTTGCACCGAATGGAAGCAGTTTCAGCACGTCGATTTCGCGCGGCTGAAAGCCGAAATGCGCGGCGCGGTGATCTTCGACGGCCGCAACCTCTACCAGGGCCCGCGACTGCAAGAGGCGGGCTTTACCTATCACAGCATCGGGCGGCGGACGGTTTCGCCGGAGCGTTAACCATATTGCGGCGCGCGCTCCGCGCTATTCGCCCTGGCCGAGCGAATAGCCGGGCTGGCCGTCGAAATCGTAGAGATGCTCGGTCTTGACGAAGTCGAACCCGGCGGCGTGCAGGCGCTCGAGCAGCGCGAGAATCTGCAGCGGCGTGACGGGCGAACGGCCGTCGTGGGCCATGAACCGGCAGCGCCAGTGGTCGGTGCAGAACGACTCGCGCAGGTCGCTGGGATAGACCAGCACGCCGCGGTTGGTGATCATCTTCAACCGCAGTTCGCTTCCGGCAAAACCGCCGACGCGCTCGCCGAGCACCTGCGGAGCACGGCCGGCTTCGTCCCAATCGAGAAACACGTCGACGCCGACGAGCTGCTTCTTCGGCTTGGCGCGCGGTACCGCCGGCGCGGAGGCCGCGGGCGGACGAGGCACACTCCGGGCCGGCGGCAGCTTGAGCGGCTCTTGCCCCAAGCGTTCGATCACCGCCGCGGCGAATTCCTGCGTGCCGACGCGGCGCGTGCTGGTCTCCGGACGGAAGATGTCGGGCGTGTGCAGCCCGTCTTCGATCGTCCGCAGCCAGGCGTTCTTAATGCGCGCGGCCGTTTCGGTCTGGCCGACGTGGACCAGCAGCATGATGGCCCCATGCAGCAGGCCGGAGGGGTTGGCAATGTCCTTGCCGGCGATCATCGGGGCCGAACCGTGAATCGCCTCGAACATGGCAAAATCGGCGCCCACGTTGGCCGAGCCCGACATGCCCACCGAGCCGGCCACTTGCGCGGCAACGTCCGACAGGATGTCGCCGTACAGGTTGGGAGTCACGATCACGTCGAACCGCTCGGGCATATCGGCCACGAGCGCCGTGCCGATATCGATGATCAGGTGTTCGTGCTCAAACTCGGGATACTCGGCAATCAGCTGTTCGAAGGTCCTTTGAAACAGGCCGTCGGTGAGCTTCATGATGTTGCTCTTGGTGAAGCAGCTCACCTTGCGCCGGCCATGCTGCCGGGCATATTCGAACGCATAGCGGACGATCCGTTCGCAGCCCGGCTGCGAGATCAGCTTCAGGCACTGGGTCATTTCGGTCGTCTGGCGATGCTCGATCCCGGCGTAGGTGTCCTCCTCGTTCTCGCGGATGATCACCAGGTCCATCAGCGGATGGTGCGTGCGGACGTACGGGGCATACGACATGCAGGGCCGTACGTTGGCAAACAAGTTCAGCGCGGTGCGCGTCGTGACGTTCAGGCTCTTGTAGCCGCTGCCCAAGGGCGTGGTAATGGGCCCCTTGAGAAACAGCTTCGTGCGGCGGAGCGAATCCCAGGCCTCGGGCCCCATGCCCGAGCTCACGCCGCGCTGGTAGGTGGCCAGACCGACTTCGATCGTTTCGAAGGCCAGCGCAGCCTTCGCGGCGCGCAGCACATCGAGCGTGGCGGTCATGATTTCCGGGCCGATGCCATCGCCGTATGCGATCGTGATGGGCACCGGCCGTGTGGCGGAAGAACTTCCGTCGGCAGGCTCTGTCATTTCAGGTGGGTCCCGTGCGGAGGAACCACATTAGACTGCACGATGCGCCTTTGAGCAATCGGCCGCGCACGGAGGGCGCGGCGGCCGTAGGCGCCCCTCCGCGTGTCGCCTGGCAACAGTGACCTCAATCAAGGTCCAGATCGAAGTCGCTATTGAACGCGGCCTGCAGCATGCGCGCTTCGGCTTGTTCATGTGCCAAGAGCACACCGATCCAGTACTTGATGGCCTCGCCCAATTTCGGCCACGCTTTGGCGTTGACCTTTTGCGCCTTGGCGGTCAATTCAGTGAGCGAAGCGAGCAGCGCCTCGTGCTGGCGCATCAAGCATCGGGCCGTGCCCGCCATGTGCGGGGCCAGCGCGAGCGCTTCATCCATACAACCGTCCGATTCCTCGGCTTCGAAGTGTTCGCGCACTTCGGACCTCAGTTGGGCCAAAGCTGCGGCGATTTGCCGCGTGTCTTCCACCTGCCAATGGCTGGCGGCCGCGCGCTCCACGCCGGCACGAATCGCTCGGCATTGTGTCACCAAGGCACAGTGTTCCTCGCGCACCTTCTGCTCGAAGCAGGTGAGTTCTTCGTTGGTCATGGCTCATTCTCCCGGCCGCAGCGCCCCCAAACCTGCACTCCCGACTCCTACGGGCACCGCGTGCTCTGCTTTGGCCTTTGCTCCAACTCTCAATGTGCCGCAGAAACCATGCCGCGTCGAGAGTTCGCAACAGATGTTGATGAGCCTCACACAAATTGAAACGGCATATGGCTTGCTGATAACACGAATGGGGTACGCGCGTAACATGGAAGTTGTGTAAAGCGCGCAAATCGCATGTGGGAAAACCCTGACATGCATGCACTGATGCTGGAGGATTTGCGATGTCGCTCTTGCGATTTGATCCGACGACGTCCGATTGGGTGGTCTATGCCCCCTCGCGAGCGTTGCGCCCGCACGATCATCAGCCGGGCAAAGCGGCCACGCACGTCGAGCCGGCCAACTGCCCATTCTGCCCGGGCAACGAATCGCTGACCCCGCCGGAGATCTACACGCTGCCCGGCGACGCGAATTATCCCGGGCGTTGGCGCGTACGGGTGATGCCCAACAAATTTCCGGCGCTGCGCATCGAGGATCAGCCCGAACGGCAGCGCGACGGCGAGTTGTTCCACCACATGCCGGGCTGCGGCGCGCACGAGGTGGTGATCGAATCGCCGGACCACAACCTGGCTTTTCCGCAGCAGCCGGTCGAGCAGATCGAAGCGGTGCTCGGGGCATTGCAATTCCGTCATCGCGACTTGATGCGCGATCGGCGTTTTCAAACAGTCGTCATCTTCAAGAACCACGGCGTGCAAGCCGGTACGTCGCTGGCTCATCCGCACTGGCAATTGATCGCGACGCCGGTCGTGCCGCGCCTGCTGCGGTTGAAGATGTTCGAGGCCACCGAGTATTTCGACCGCATGGGCCGTTCGCTGTACGAGGTGATGCTCGAGCAGGAATTGGCCGCCGAGCGCCGCGTGCTGGTGACGAACGACGACTTCGTGGCGTTCTTACCCTATGCGTCGCACACGCCGTTTGAAACGTGGATTCTGCCCCGGCGGCGCGAGGCCACGTTCCTGGCGGTCGATGGCCCGCGCATGCACAATCTGGCGGCGCTCTTGAAGCGGGCGTTGCTCAAGCTGCACACGGCGCTCGACAATCCGGCCTACAACCTGACGATCGATTCGGCGCCGCGGGGCGACGAAGACGAAGAATATTTCAGCTGGCACATTCGCATCCTGCCGAGGCTGAGCACGCCCGCCGGCTTCGAGTTGGGCAGCGGCATGTCGATCAACACCGTGCTGCCGGAAGAGGCCGTGGCGTTCTTGACCGAGGTGGCCACGGCCAACGGGGTGGCCAAAACGCTCGCGGCGACGACGCCCGACGGATCGTGACGACGAGTTGCGACGAAGCGGCATGCGCAGCGCATCAGCAGCCGATCGCGCTGAGCGGGCAGATCAGCTCAGCGCGTGGCCAAACGAAATGATGCCGCCGCCGAACCACACGACCAGGCCCATGGTCCAGATGGTGAGCCGCACTAGGCGCAACCAGAGAGCCTCGGACCGTCCGGCGAATTGGATCAGCGCGGCCATGGCCAGGGCCGCACCACAGTAGGGCAGCAGCGCCAGCGAAAATTCCAGGCAGCAGCTTTGGCAGTTGCGGCTGATGGCTCCGGTCATCGGGCCGAGCACGGTCGCCGCCGTGGTCGCGACGATCTTGCCAGGGCTGCGATCCGCCTTGTCCAGTCCGACGCTGACGATGTACAGCGTCAGGCCCGTGAACAACAGCCACAGCGCGATCAACACCCGGAAATGCCAGCGCGAGAAATGGTTGGCAAAGTGCGACATGGTTTGGACCCCTGGGACGCGGCGCCGAACGACGCGCCGCTGGCTGGTGAAACGATTCGCGTACGGTTGCTCGACGGAACTCTGCCCGATGGAATTAGCGCTGGGTGGTTTGCCAGCGTTTCAGGCGATGCAGACCGATCGTAAACAATCGGGCAATGAAACGAGGATAACCTTTTTCACCAAGTTTTTCGATAATCAAGGCGCGCATTTCGTCGATCGTCATCTCGGGTTGCAGGAGCTTCCCGTGCTGATAGCAATAGCTGCAATATTCCGTGCTCCGGCTGCCGTCGTGCTCGGATCCACCCCGCTCGGGATCGACCTTCAGGGGCATCCCACAGCTTTGACACCTCGGGCTGGCGGCCATCGGGGGCACCTCAATCGACGGCAGATGCAAGCGATTTCCTCGCGCCGCACACCGACATGCTGCGCCGGCGGGCGATCGAGTCATGCCCCGCGGCGGGCGGCACGGCGGCGGTCGTTTTCCGTCAGCAGCATTTTGCGCAGGCGGATACAGTTCGGCGTGACTTCGACCAGCTCGTCGTCGGCGATGTATTCGAGCGCCATCTCCAGCGTCAGTTGCCGCGGCGGTTTGAGCAGAATGTTGCGGTCGCTGCCCGTGGCCCGCATGTTCGTCAGCTTCTTTTCCCGCGTGGGGTTGACCGACATGTCGTCTTCGCGGCTGTTTTCGCCGACAACCATACCCTCGTATACGGCATCGCCGGGCGAGACGAACAGCTCGGCCCGTTCCTGCAAGCTATCGAGCCCGTAGGCCACGGCCTTACCGTCGACCATCGAGACCAGCACGCCGTTGGGGCGCGCGGGAATCTCGCCTTCGAGCGGCCGGTAGCGATCGAAGCGGTGATGGATGATGGCCGTCCCCTGCGTGGCGTTGAGCAGCCTTGTGCGCAGGCCGATCAGTCCCCGGGCCGGGATCGAGAATTTCAAGTGCGTGTAATCGCCGCGGGCCGCCATTTCCACGGCCTGGCCGCGCCGCGCGCCGACCAGTTCCATGACCGGGCCCATGCGGTCCGGCGGCACTTCGACCACGAGCGTTTCGAAGGGCTCCTCGGAAACGCCGTGACTCTCGCGAATGATCACCCGCGGCTTGCCGACCGACAGCTCAAAGCCCTCGCGGCGCATCGTTTCGATCAGGACCGACAGGTGCAGCAATCCGCGGCCCGAGACGGCGTACGATTCGGTGCCCTCGAGCGGACGCACGCGGAGGGCGACGTTGCGTTCGACCTCTTTGTACAACCGGTCGCGGATGTGGCGCGTGGTGACGTACTTGCCGTCGCGCCCGGCCAGGGGCGAAGTGTTGGGGCCGAAGATCATCTCCAGCGTCGGCTGGTCGACCTCGAGCCTGGCCAGGGGGCGCCGCTCGTTGAAATCGCTGACCGTGTCGCCGATTTCGACATCGTCGAGCCCCACCAGGGCCACCAGGTCGCCGGCCGAGGCCTCGTCGACCTCGGTGCGGCCGAGCTTGTCGAAGACGTAGACCGTTTGCACGCGCGCGTTCGTCTCGCGGCCGCCGCCTTGCAGCAGGGCGACCGGCTGGTTCTTCGTGATCCGGCCCGACTGGATGCGGCCGATCGCGATGCGGCCGACATAGTCGGACCAGTCGAGCGTGGTGACCAGCATCTGCAAGGGGGCCTCGAGATCGACGTCCGGCCCGGGAATGCGCTCCAGCACCAGGTCCAACAGCGGCGCCATCGATGCGCCGCGCGTCTCGAGATCGACCGAGGCGAAACCGTCGCGGGCGCTGGCATAGATGTACGGGAAGTCGAGCACGTCGTCGTGGGCGCCCAGGTCGATGAACAATTCGAGCACTTCGCTAAGCACGTCGTGCGCCCGGGCGTCGGGACGGTCGATTTTGTTGACGACGACGATCGGCTGCAGCTGGCACTCGAGCGCCTTGGTGAGCACGAACCGCGTTTGCGGCATGGGCCCCTCGGCGGCGTCGACCAGCACTAAGGCGCCGTCGGCCATGCGGAGCACGCGCTCGACCTCGCCGCCGAAATCGGCGTGGCCGGGCGTGTCGATGATGTTGATCTTCACGCCGCGATAGGGCAGGGAGATGTTCTTGGCCAGGATCGTGATGCCCCGCTCGCGCTCCAGATCGTTCGAGTCGAGAATCCGCTCGCCGACCAGTTGGCTCGCGCGAAACTCGCCGCTTTGGCGCAGCAGGCAGTCGACCAGCGTCGTCTTGCCGTGATCGACGTGGGCGATGATGGCGATATTGCGAATGTCGTCGCGGCGCATAGCGTTCGGCGGGAAAAAACAAGGCGGGCCCCACGAGCCAGTCGCCCCCGGAGGGGATCCCGACGTGGACCGCGGGCAAAAAAAATACCCCCGACGAGTACCCCGGGGGCAAGCAAGGCGGGACTCATCAATCGTATCCCGGTCGGGAGTTTTCGTGTAGGCGTAATCGCGACCGGATTCCTCCTGCTTCGATAGCGGGCGGGCGCCCGGCGAACTAGACTGTGCCCGAGGTTGCTCATGGTGTGGAGTTGATTGCGAGGAAACGGTTTATGGCCTGTTCAAGTAGGGTGCGGATGGCCCTGTTGCTAGCGGCGGTGTGCCTGACGTGGGGGCCCGCGCGCGCGGCCGAGCCGGTGCGGGCGATCAGCTACAACGTGCAGTTTCTGCCCAGCCTGGCCTCGATCGCCAACAAGCGCGGCAACACGAAGTACCGCGCGGCCGAGTTGGGCCGGAAGCTGGCCGTGTACGACATTGTCGGCCTGCAGGAGGTGTTCGACGACGCGCCGCGCAATTTGCTCCTGGCCGGATTGAAGCAGGCCTGGGGCGACGCCTATGCCGAGGCCGTGCATCCCCGGCCGGCCGACGGTCGGTTCAACGGCGGTCTGGCCATCGCGACGCGCCTGCCGATTCTCGCCTGGCATGCGACCTACTACACGAAATCGAGCCAGCCGAAGGAATACGGCTTGCGGGCCGACGGGTTTGCCGCCAAGGGGGTGCTGCACGCGCGCATCGCGCGCTCGGCCGAGCGGCGCGACGAGTTCGTCGACGTCTTTATCACGCACCTCGAGGCGGCCGCCGACGAGCTGCGTCCGTCGCAATACAAGGAGTTGGCCGCGTTCATTGCCGAGCATCACGACCCGGCGCATCCGATGCTCGTGATGGGCGATTTCAACACGCACGGCAACCCGGCCGACCAGGACGATGCAACTTCGGCCTATCACCAGGTACTGACCGATATGCGCGGCGCGGCGCCGAAGCTGCGCCTCGTCGACCTCTGGCCGACCTTGCACGGCCGCGAGCTGGGCGGCACCAACGAGCAGGAATCGACCGAGATCGGCAACCGCATCGACTACATCTTCCTGGCCAATCCAGTGACCGCCGAACTGCTCCGCCCCCGGGCCGTCCGCGTGAACCCCTTCCCGGATGAGAAGACCAAATTCCTCTCGGACCACTCGGCCGTCGAGGCCGATCTGGAGTGGGGCCGCTGATCCGCAGGGGCTGCGGCCCGTTGCAGACGGATTGCCGGCCGCGCACAATGCGGCGGCCGCCGGTCCGCGGGGGATCGCCGGCTGACTTACCGAGAGGAATTCAATCGATGTGCTGCCGCCGCAGTGGCTGGGTGTTAGGGGCCTTGCTGGGAATGCTGGTCCTGACCGCGGGCATGTGGAACCTCGGCGCGGTGCAGCGCTCGACGATCATCGCCGCCGAACCGCGAGAGACTCCCATGATGCTTTGCCACAACGTGTTCTTTTCGCTCAAGAACGATTCGCCCGAGGGCCGCGACCAGCTCGTGGCCGCGTGCAAGAAATACCTGGTCAAACACCCCGGCGTGACCTATTTCGCCGTCGGCACGCCGTGCGATCTGAGCCGGCCGGTCAACGATCGCAATTTCTCGGTGGCGATCCACATCGTGTTCGCCGATCGGGCCGCGCATGACGCCTATCAGACCGCGCCCGACCATTTGAAGTTCATCGAAGAGAACCGCGAGACCTGGGCGCAGGTGCGCGTGTTCGACACCGACGTCGACGTCATGCCGGTGAAATAGCCGGAACAGGACCAGCTAATCATCGGCATCGCAGCGCAGCTGCGCCGCAAAGCCGCGAGATCGAGCCATGGCGACGATCTTGTTCTTGCACGGTCTCGAGGCGCGCCCGGGGGGCTTCAAGCCCCAGTTTCTGGCGAGCCAGGGCTTCGAGGTGCTCAACCCGGCGCTGCCCGACGAGAGCTTCGCCGACGCCGTGGCGGTCGCGCAGCAGGAATTCGACCTGCAACGACCGAGCGTCGTGGTGGGCAGCAGCCGCGGCGCGGCGGTGGCCATGCAATTGGACCTGGGCCCGGCTGCAGCTCAGGGCAAGCGTGCGCCGGCCGGGCCTCAGCCGCAGATCCTGTCGCTGCACACGCCGCTGGTGTTGATCGCGCCGGCGTGGCGTTGGTGCGGCGTCGATCCGCTAATCGGGCCGCGCTCGGTGGTGCTGCACTCGGAGCACGACGAGTTGATCCCCCTGGCAGACAGCCGCGAACTGATCGCCGCCAGCGGTTTGCCGGCGACCGCCTTGCGCGTGGTGGGCGAGAACCACCGGATGAACGATGAGGCGGCGCTGGCGGCGTTGGCCGGGGCGATTCGCGAGTTCCTGCCGCGCAGGTAAAGGCGGGTTGCCCGCACCCGCGCGGCACTCCTCTCGACAATTCTTGGGCGCTTGGCGTAGCTTTGGCTGCGGAGCTTGTCGGCTGTTCGGCCGTTTTTCCCGAAGGTGGCTTCCCGTGTCGAGCCCGGTCGCTCACTTGTTGCGTCCGTCGTTGAACTGGCTGCTGGTGTTTTTTCCGGTGGCGGCCGTGCTGGAGATGGCCCATGCGCGCGGCGCGTCGTGGGCCAGCCCGACGGCCGTGTTCATCTGCTCGGCGCTGGCGATCGTGCCGATGGCGGGCTGGATGGGCCGCGCCACGGAGCATCTGGCCGAGCGCTTTGGCGAGGGGGTCGGCGGTCTGCTGAACGCCACGTTTGGCAACGCCGCCGAACTGATCATCGCCTTAATGGCGCTGATTCAGGCCTATCGCGAGCCGGAAAAACAAGCAGCCATGCACTATCTGGTTAAGGCCTCGCTGACCGGTTCGATCATCGGCAACGTGCTGCTGGTGCTGGGGGCGGCGCTGCTGGCCGGGGGGCTCCGTTACAACGTGCAGCACTTCAATGCCGCGGCCAGCCGGGTGAGCGCGACGCTGTTGAACCTGGCCACGGCGGCGCTGCTGATTCCCGCCGTGTTTGCCTATCTCGTGCCGCGGGGCAAGAGTGAGGTGGGCGACATCAGTCTCGAACTGTCGGTGTTGCTGCTGTTCGCCTATGCGCTCAACCTGGTGTTCGCGCTCAAGACGCACCGACACCTGTATGCCGGCCCGGCGGACGTCGAGACCGCGGAGCCCGGGGACGACGAGGCGCCGCATGCCCCGTGGCCGGTGCGCCGTGCGATCGGCGTGCTGTTGGTTGCAACCGCGCTCGTGGCCGTGCTGGCCGAATTCATGATCGGTTCGGTGGTCGAGGCCAGCCACGCCATCGGGCTCACCGAGTTGTTCGTCGGCGTGATTGTCGTGGCGATCGTGGGCAATGCGGCCGAGCACAGCACGGCCGTGCTGATGGCGCTGCGCAACCGGATGGACCTGAGCCTGTCGATCGCCATCGGCTCGTCGATTCAGATTGCCTTGTTCATTGCGCCCGTGCTGGTGCTGGTCAGCCATGGCATGGGCATGCCGTTGGACCTGGTGTTCACGGTGCCGGAGATCATGGCCGTCGTGATGGCCGCGACGGTGATGCATCAGATCGCCGGGGACGGTCAAAGCAACTGGTTCGAAGGCGTCTTGCTGCTGTTGCTCTACGCGATGCTGGGCTTGCTGTTCTTTCACCTGCCGGTTTAGGGCTCTGTTGCAACCTCGCGATGTGCGGCGACACCGCACGCGGCGCTGTCTGCAGGGCGGCTGGCCCAGCGCCGGGTGAAAAGGGCGCGGCTCTCGGGCAATCGATTTGCATCCGCTACAATCCTCCAGGCCTGAAGCATCCGAACCAGTGTCTGGCATTGGCCTTGCGAGAGTTTCATGAACCGCATCATCACGTTGGTCCTCGGCGGCGGGCAGGGGACGCGGCTGTATCCGCTGACCAAGCTGCGCTCGAAACCTGCCGTCCCGTTGGCCGGTAAGTACCGATTGATCGACATCCCGATTTCGAATTGCATCAACTCGGGCCTGAACCGGATTTACGTCCTCACCCAGTTCAACTCGGTGAGCCTGCACAGCCACATTCGCCGGGCCTACAACTTCGATCACTTCAACGGCGGTTTCGTCGAGATTCTCGCGGCCCAGCAGACGCTCGACAACACGCACTGGTACCAGGGCACCGCCGACGCCGTGCGGCAGAACCTGCGCTATATCGAACAGCACGACATCGAGCAGGTGTTGATCCTCTCCGGCGATCAGTTGTACCGCATGGACTATCGCGACATGCTGGCCACGCACGTGCAAGCCAAGGCCGATGTGACGATCGCGGCGCTGCCTGTGACGCGCGACCAGGTGAGCGGGCTGGGCATCATGCGCGTCGACGACACGGGACGCGTGGGAGGCTTTCTGGAAAAGCCGAAGACGCAAGCCGAAGTCGAGCTGGTGCTGACCGATCCGGCCTGGATCGACCGGCAGGGGATTCCCAGCCACGGCCGCGATTGCCTGGCCAGCATGGGCATCTACATTTTCAATCGCGACGTGCTGCTCGACGTCCTCAACAAGACCGACTACCGCGATTTCGGCAAAGAAGTCTTCCCGGCTTCGATCCGCACTCGGCGGGTCCAGTGCCACGTGTTCGACGGCTATTGGGAAGACATCGGCACGATCGGCTCGTTCTTCCAAGCGAATCTTGATTTGACCGCGCATCGGCCGCGGTTTGATATCGGCTCGGCGTCGGCGCCGATCTATTCGAGCGCGCGGTTCCTGCCGGCCTCGCGGTTCGACGGGGCCACGATTCGCCGCAGCCTGATCGCCGACGGCTGCCAGATCCACGAAAGCGCCACGATCGAAGATTCGGTGATCGGCGTGCGCTGCGTGATCGGCCCCGGGGTGACGCTGCGCAAGGCGATCGTGATGGGCGCCGACTTTTACGAGACGGCGGCCGCCCTGGAAGAGAATCGCCAGCAGGGAAGACCGTGTGTGGGAATCGGCGAAGGGAGCGTGATCGAAGGCGCCATCATCGACAAGAACTGTCGCATCGGCCGTCGCGTGCACATAACCAATCCCGGCGGCGTCGTCGACAGCGAAGATCACCCCGAATACATCATTCGTGACTCGGTCGTCGTCGTCCCGCGCGGCACGACCATCGCCGACGACTGGCGCCTGTCGGGCTGAGGCCGTGGCATGCGTCGATACGTCGTCGGCTGCCCAGGCAGGAGTATCCCAGAAATGAACTGCTCTCGTGCGATGGCGCTGTTGCGGTGCGGTGTGTTGTCCGGCCTCGTGGTGCTGGCGGGCATTGGTTTCGCCACGGCGCGGGATCGCTGGTCGGCCGACGAGGCCCAAGCCTGGCAGCAGCGCGCCGGCTGGCTGGTCGGCTGCAATTACCTCCCGCGGACCGCCATTAATCAGCTCGAAATGTGGCAGGCCGATTCTTTTGTTCCCGAGGTGATCGACCAGGAACTCGGCTGGGCCCAGGGGCTCGGTTTCAACTCGGTGCGCGTGTTCCTGCACCACCTGCTCTGGGAACAGGACGCCGAGGGTTTCGCGCGCCGTCTCGATCAGTTTCTGGAGATCGCAGACCGGCATGACATCGGCGTGATGCTGGTGTTGTTCGACGGCGTCTGGGACCCGCACCCGAAATTGGGGCCACAACGGGCGCCCAAGCCGCACATTCACAACTCGGGCTGGGTTCAAAGCCCCGGCGCCGACGTGTTGCGCGACGACGCGCAGATCGAGGCCCTGAAGCCCTACGTGCTGGGCATTGTCTCACGCTACAAATCGGATCCGCGCGTGCAGGTTTGGGACTTGTTCAATGAGCCCGACAACCCGAATGCCAACAGCTATGGCGCGATCGAGCTCAAAGACAAGGCCCAGCGCGCCCAGGTGCTGTTGGAAAAGACGTTCGCCTGGGCCCGCAGCGCCGATCCTCAGGCGCCGCTGACAGCGGGCGTGTGGCGTGGCGACTGGTCGAGCGACGAGCGGATGAGCCCCATCGATCGGGCGATGACGAGCGCCTCGGACGTGATCTCGTTTCACACGTACGATCCGCCGCCGGTCGCGGCCCAGCGGCTGGCAAGCCTGCGACGGTTTGGCCGGCCGCTGCTGTGCACCGAGTACATGGCGCGGGGCAACGGCAGCCGCTTCGATCCGCAGCTCGGCAACTTCCGCGACGCGCACGTGGCCGCGTACTGCTGGGGCTTCGTGGCCGGCAAGAGCCAGACGATCTACCCCTGGGATTCGTGGCAAAAGTCCTACCGCGCCGAGCCGGAGGAATGGTTCCACGACATTTTTCGCGGCGACGGTTCGCCGTACCGGCCCGCCGAGGTCGAATACATCCGTCAGACCACCCAGCAGCGCCAGGCGGCAGCGAACTAGCGTGCTTGATCCGGTCCTCCGGGTCGCGGCGGACGGCCCCAAGCGCCATGCGCACGTGGTCCCGGCGGGGGCAGCGGCGGCTCGCCGCGCAACATGCGGTCTTCGCGATACAGCTCGCGTAGCCGACCCCAGAATTGCTCGGGAGGCAGCTTGTCGAGCTCGGCTCGTTCTTCCGCGGAGAGTTCTTTGCTGTAGAACCGCTGCAGTTCGACGGAAGGCGGTCCGACGCCGTCGCGCGATTTCATCCGGGCCTTCATGGCCGCGCGTACCCAACTGGTGATCAGCGCCTGCTTCTGCTTGAGCGTCGCGGCTTCCTCGAGTGTCATGCGCAGCGGCGGGCGCAGCCGGGCCTCGAGCTTGGCGACCAATTCCTCGGTGAGCACGAGCTGTTGAACGCGCTCGCGCACGATCAGCGATGCCAAATACTCGCGCAAGACCCGGGCCTGTTCGTCGGGCGGAGCCAGCTTGAGCCGCTCACGGCGCCGCAGCGGCGTGTCGGCCAAGAGTTTGTCGAGCTGATCCGAGGCCAGCAGCGCAGGGATGACGTCTTCGCGCAGCCAGTCCTGGAAGGCCAGCTCGTTTTCGCTGCGGCCGGCATTCAGCCGCGCCAGGTGCTGCCGGTGCCGCTCGGTTTCGGTCAGGCGTTGTTCCACTTGTTGCAGACGTTCGTCCGCCGGCAGCGAGCGCAGTTTTGCGCGATCGAGCGGGCTGAGCGAGAGCGTCCAGGCATAGTAGCGCTCGCCAGCCGCGAGCAGCGCGGCTGCGTCGGGCGCCGATTCGAGTTCGCGCTGCAAGGTCGCGAGCTGCTCGCGCTCGGGCAGCGTCGACAGCAATTCGCGCTTTCGCTGCAGTTCCTGCTTGGACTCGGCCGGCATCTGGGCGATCCGCGCGCGGCGTTGCTCGAGCGGCTCGTGCCAGGGCGGCTGCGCAGGGGCTGTCGAGGGCTGGGCCTCTGCTGCTTGAGCCTCGGCAGGCGGCGCCGCGTCGCCCGGCGCGGGTGTGCCCGGCTCGTGGTCGGCCGGCGCGAATCGCTCGGGCGGCACCTCTGCCACGGCGCGGAGAAACGGCAATTCGACGACCTGGCGATACATTTCCAGGCGTTCGAGAATCGGCAGTTGGGCGAGCAGCTCGGCGTTGTTCGAAGGTACCCAGATGGCGACGCCGGCGTAGCCGAGGCTACCGCACGCCGCCAGCAGCAGCACGCCGAGCACCCAGCGCCCATAACGGGCCAGCGGTGCCCAACGCTGGGTGTGCCGCAGTTCGACTTGGGCGGTCGCGGCGACCATTTCCAGCGTCGTCCGGGTAAACCGCCCGTCGACTTCGGGCGGAGGCAGGCTGTCGAGCAACTGCCAGGTGCGGTCCAGCTGCGCCAGTTCGCGCTGCGCCGCCCGATCGTGGGCCAGCCGGTCTTCAAGCTGCTGAGCCTCGCCAGGCGGCAGCTCGCCGTCGAGATAGGCGACCAGCCGTTCGGCCAACGGATCGTCTGGAGCAGGTGAGGCCTGGGCGTGTGCGTTCATGTCGGCCGTGCCCCATCTTGCAGGTAGGGGGCCAGCACTTCCTTGAGATTGACCCGGGCCCGGGCCAATAGCGACTTGATGGCCGGCTCGGACATGTTCATCGCCTGGGCAATGTCTTCGTAGCTCATGTCCTCGAACTTGGCCAACAGCACGGCCAGCCGCTGGCGCTCGTTGAGCGAGCCGATGGCCTGGCGCACGATGTCGCGAATCTCGGCGCGATCGAGCTGGCGCGCCGGCATCAAGCCGCTCGCGGCCGTCGCCAGCTCGTCCATGGGCCGTGGCCCCAGCGGGCCGCTGTCGCGGGCGTCGAGCGTCACCTCGCGCCGCCGGGCGCGGCTACGTAGCGAGTTCAGGGCCACGTTGTTGGCGATCGTGAACATCCAGGTCGAAAACTTCGCGCCGGGGACATACGACGCCCGGGCCCGATAGATCCGCAGGAACACGTCCTGAGCCAGATCCTCGGCACCGTCGCGGTTGCCGACGAGGTGCTCCAACACGCGGACCAGCCGGGCCTGGTAGCGGCTTACCAGCTCTTCAAATGCGCCCGCGTCGCCATCGCGCACCGCGAGCATGAGCCGCACGTCGGGATCGTGCAGCGCGATTCTCTGGGCCGACGACTCGCTGATGGCCAAGCGGACGTTCTCGGTGGGTCAAGCGGTCTGCTGCCGGCGGCAAACCGGGTCGAAGGCGCGCCGGGGCTGCCTTCAGACTATCGAACCCCGCGGGGGACTGAAAGTTTCCCCCCGCCGACCGCCGCCTGCCGGGGAACCAGGCTCAGCAGGTCAATTGACCGTGGCGGCCTCATCGCCGGCATGTGCCAGGTAAGAGCGGCGCAACTGGCCGCAAGCGGCATCGATCTGGTCGCCCTTGCGCTTGCGAACCCGGACCTCGACGCCGGCCGACGACAGCGTCGAGCGAAACTCGGCCAAGGCCGCCGACGAGGGGGTGGCAAACGCGAGGCCCTCGACCGGGTTGAACGGGATCACGTTGACCAGCGCCGTGCGCCCGGCCAGCAGCTTCGCCAACCGGCGGGCTTGCTCGGGCGAGTCGTTCACGCCGGCCAGGAGCACATATTCGAACGTCAGCCGCCGCCCGGTGCGGGCAAAATATTTGTCGGCGGCGGCCAGGATGGCCGGAATGCCGATCGAGCGATTCACCTTGACCAGCCGGTTACGCAGCTCGTCGTCGGGCGCATGCAACGACACGGCCAGCCGATAGGGCACGTCTTGCCGCGCCAGCTCTTCGATGCCGGCCGGCAGGCCGACGGTCGAAATGGTGATCCGCCGCGCACTGATGCCCAGGCCGGCCGGATCGGTCGCCACGGCCAGGGCCGAAAGCAGGTTGCGCAAATTGGCCAGTGGCTCGCCCATGCCCATCACGACGACGTGGTTGATCCGTTCGTCGGGCGCCAGGCAATGCTGCAGCCGCAACATTTGCTCGACGATCTCGCCGGCCTCGAGATTGCGCACGACGCCCTCGAGGCCGCTGGCGCAAAATGCGCAGCCCATCGCGCAGCCGACCTGCGTGCTGATGCAGATCGTGCAGCGCGGCTGCTCGCGAATCAACACGCATTCGATGCGGTGACCGTCGCGCAATTCCAGCAGCAGTTTCTCCGTGGTGTCGCCCGCTTCCCTCCGGGCGACGATCTGCGTGGTCCACAGCGGCAACTCGGCGGTCAGCATTTCGCGCAGCCGCTTGGGCAGATCGGTCATTGCTTCCCAAGATTGGGCGCGGCGCTCGAATAACCAGCGGCGAATCTGCCGCGCGCGAAATCCCGGCTCGCCGTGATCGGCCAGCCAGTTTTCGAGCAGGTGTGAATTCGGATCGAGCAGTGCGGACATGGTCGTCGATGCGAGTTGAGAAGACCGTGGGATCGTTCCATTCTTATCGGCGATGCGTGGCAGGGCCATGGCGGAAAGTACGCCTGCCGTGCACGGCGCCGCGGTTTTCGCAGGCCGGCCGATCGAATTGACAGGGTTTTCCCGCGGCCAGACAATGCCGCACAACCATCCGGGCGACTTGTTCCCGGGGCCGCACGAGCCGTCGCGAGTTTTCGCTGAGCCTAGCCAAGGAATGAACGTCGATGTCGACCATGCCCCCACCTCCTCCCGGCGCGCAATTCTCGGCCGAACCCCCTGCGCGATCGGGCAGCGGCTGGTGGTTTTTGGGATGCGGCTGCCTCGGCTTCCTCGTGCTCTGCTGCGGCGGCCTCGGAGGCGTCGGCTATTTCGCTTATGTGACCTTCGCGAACGCCTTCAGCACCGATCCGGTGGTCGTTCAGCAAGTGGCCGACGAAGTCGGCGGCATTCAAATGCCCGAGGGCTTTCAGCCGCTGTTCTCGATCAATCTCGACATGAAGTGGATGCAGCTTTCGACGCGCGGCGCCATTTTCGAGAACAAGACGAGCGAAGGCTTCCTGGCGTTTGGCGAAATCAAGCCGCCGCCGGGGGCCCAGGTCGATGCCGAGGCGATTCGCAAGGATTTGAAGCAGCAGATGGAGCAGCAGGGCCATAAAAGTCCGGACGAAATCCAGTTCGTCGGCGAGCCGGAGACGCGCGAATTGATGGTGCGCGGCGAGCCGACGACCTTTACGTTCCGTAAGGGCAAGAAGGCCGACTCGGACAAGGAATTCACGGAAACGCTTGGCACCTTCACGGGGCACGACGGCGCGACCGGCATTCTCTGGATCGTCGCTCCCACCGAGGCGCTATCGGTCGACCAGGCCGCGGCCGTGGCCGAGTCGATTCAATAGCGGATCGCACGGGCAAGCGTTGCACGGGCGCGCCCCTGCGAGATCGTTCGCGGCGGCCCCCGGGTTACTCCGTGGCCCTACGCAGCTCGAGCCAGGCGGCCAGTTCGCCGCTCGAGACGGCCTGCTCGAACTGCGCCAGGTCGTCGTACCGCAGGTGGCTGAGAAACTTCACGGCCCAGTTGTGCGACAGCCCGCTAATGGCCACCACCGTGCGGCCGGCGGTGTAGGCCTCGTACATTTCGATGGCCGTCCCCATCGAGGCCTCGGGCACAAAGGCCAGCAGCAGATCGACCTCGCGGCAGAGCCGATTGTGGTGGAAAAACACCTCGCGTCCCCGGTCGGGGCCATAGCTGAGCGAATCGCCATGGTCGGCCAGCGGGTCGTAGATTTCGGCCCCCGGCAGGTGTTCGGCGAGCAGCCCTTTGAGTCTTGTGCGATAATCCTGGTCGTGCAGGACCGCCGCGCGGTGTGAGCCTTGCATGATTCCGGCGAGGAAGATTCGCATCAGTGGGTTTGCCGGAAAAGGATCACGGGCCTGCCCGCGGGTCCGTGTTGGTGGGCGCTACGCCGAGCGGGCAACAAATGTTCGGGGCCGTCGCAGGAGTATTCGCGCGTGAGTAACGTCGTCAAGCGTCGCACGGCCCAAGCGCGATCGAACCGCGCAACGGCACGGCACCAGGGGGCCCCGGCGCAGGCCGTCGAGCCGAACCTGGCCCGGGCCCTGCGCACGACGCTCGAAATGATGGCCATTCCCGGCATGAGCCGGCAAGAGGGGCAGATCGTCCAATACGTCGTCGATCGGCTCCGATCGGCCGGCGCCGACGCGTCGTGCATCACCACCGACCAGGCGCACACCAAGACGTTGCTGCCCGGCGAGATCGGCAACCTGGTCTTCAAGCTGCCCGGCACGTTCCGTGCGCCGCGCCGCTTGTTGATGGCGCATCTCGACACGGTACCCCTGTGCGTCGGCTCGAAGCCGCTGCGCGAAGGAGGCATCGTGCGGTCGGGCGATCCCCGCACCGGAATCGGCGCCGACAATCGCGCCGGCGCGGCGGTGGTGCTGTGCGCGGCGCTGGAAATCCTGGAGCGCAAGCTGCCGCACCCGCCGCTGACGTTCTTCTGGCCGGTACAGGAGGAGTTGGGCTTGCAGGGCGTGCGACATGCGTCGCTGGGTCTGCTGGGGCGGCCGCAATTGGCCTTCAATTGGGACGGCGGTTCGAGCGAAAAATTGACGGTCGGCGCGACGGGTGCCTTTCGATTGACCATCTCGATTCGCGGCCTGGCCAGTCACGCCGGCGGCGCGCCGGAATATGGCGTCAGCGCCATTGCGATTGCCGGCCTGGCGATCGCCGATCTGCACCGCCGCGGATGGCATGGCGACGTGCGCCACGGCAAGCGCCGCGGCACGAGCAACATCGGGTTCATCGAAGGCGGCGGCGCCACGAACGTCGTCACCGACCACGTCGTCGTGCGCGCCGAGGCCCGCAGCCACGACCCGAAATTCCGGCTGGAGATCGCCACGACGATCGAACAAGCGTTTTGTGACGCGGCTGCCGCGGTGCGCAACGTGGCCGGCGCCTGTGGCCAGGCCACGATCGAGCGGCGCCACGACTACGAGGCCTTTCGCCTGGCCGACGATGAGCCCTGCGTCGTGGCGGCCGAGGCGGCGGTCCGGGCCGTCGGCGAGGCGCCGCTGCGCGCCACGAGCAACGGCGGCCTCGACGCCAATTGGATGACCGAGCGGGGCGTGCCGACCGTTACGCTCGGCTGCGGTCAGGCCAATGTCCACACGGTCGCCGAGCAGTTGCTTGTGCCCGAGTTCGAGCAGGCCTGTAGAATTGCCTTGCGCTTGGCGACCGGAGCCCAGTGAGCGGGGGGCCCCGTGATTGGGGCCCACGGATCGCGATCCAACAACCGCGTCGCCGGCGCGGGGGTTTCCCTGGTTTTGCCTCCCGTTGCGAGACGCGGCGTGGAACTCGACGACGAAGTTTGTCTGTGCTTCCACGTGTCGAAGCGCAAGGTGCTCAACTTCATCCGCGTCCAGCGGCCCCAACGGGCCAGCCAGTTGAGCGAGTGTTTTGGCGCGGGCACAGGCTGCGGCTGGTGCCGTAAGGCGCTCGAGCGTTATTGGCAGTCGGCTCGGCAAGCGTCGGCCGCCGCAACGCCAGAGCCGCCGGCCGAGCCCACGGCCAGCGAGCACGCCCAGGGGCGTGCCGCCTACATCCGCGCCGGCCACGGCACACCCCCACCGGGCGCGACGCCGATTTAGGAGCGCCGCGAGTTACCCCGCTGGTGGTTTGGTTGCCGATTGGTTAAGATGGAAGCTCCGATGTGGCTGGGGTTTGCAGGCGCTGGGGCCTGGCGATGGCCACTTTTCCGGGGTCGGTTCGTTCCCCGATTTTTTTGCAGGGTTGCGCCCTCAGGTTTGACTGCCCATGGCTCGTAAAGTTCTTAATCGCAAGGAATTACGCGCAGAGTCCGAGGCCGCGGAAGCGACGGCCAAGAAGGACAAGGTGAAGGAAGCCAAGCCGGCGAAGAAGGCCGCCAAAAGCCGGAGCCGCAAGAAGGAAGAAACGGTCGTCCGGCTGAAGGCGTTCTGGGGGGTCTTCAACCAGTCGCTCAAGCGCGTGGCCTTGTTCGAGTACAGCCAGCGGAAGCAAGCCGACAAGAAGGCCACCGAGCTGTCCACCTCGCAGAAAACGCCGCATTTCGTGCAGCTCGTCAAAGAAGTGCTGCAAGAGTAGGTCTCCGGCCGCCGGGGAACGGGAGCCACCGTGGCGGCTGCTTGACGGCACCCGGGGCGCCACGCAGAATCGCCCGCACCTTCGGAAGCGCGTGCGCGCTGCGCACCCGCCGAACGCTGTATTCCGGGCCGAAGGCTTGGCGGAAGCCTGCTTTCCGCGCACGATGCAAGTGGCCGGTTGTTGATCTCGCTCGCCATTCGTCAGCGGCCCGATTCATGGAATTTCGCGAAGGACATACGGTCGGCATCGATTTGGGCACGACGTTTTCGTGTATTGCCCATCTCGACCAGCAGGGCAATCCGGTGCCGCTGGCCAACGACGACGAAGAAGTCGAAACCCCCAGCCTGCTGCTGTTGGGCGACTCAGGCACGGTGATCGTCGGCCCGCCGCGGACGCGCGCCGCGATCGACGATCCCGAGCACGTCGTCGAACGGGTCAAGCGGTTCATGGGTACGCAGGAGTTCAAGCGGACCGTCGACGGTCACGAGATTACGCCCGAGTTCATGTCGGCGTTGATCTTGAAGAAGCTGCGACAGGACGCCGAGCAGCGAATCGGCCCGATCGGCAACGCGGTGATCACCGTGCCGGCCTATTTCAACGATTCGCGGCGCAAGTCGACGCAGGACGCCGGGCAGATCGCCGGACTGAACGTGGTCGACATCATCAACGAGCCCACCGCGGCCACGCTGACTTATGCCTGGCACCGCGGCGAGCTGGGCAAGACGAAAGACACCGAGTTCAAACCCCGGCTGGTGCTGGTCTACGACCTGGGGGGCGGGACGTTCGACGTCACCGTGGTCCGGTATACGCCGACGCATTTTCAAGTGTTGGCCACCGACGGCGACGTGCAATTGGGCGGCGTCGATTGGAACGATCGGTTGTTCGATCACGTAGCCAATGAGTTCAAGGCCCGGCACGGCGTCGACCCGCGCGACAGCGCCAAGACGGCCCAACTGCTGCGCAACGATTGCGATCTGGCCAAGATTGCGCTGACCGAACAGGCGCAGACGGCGATCACCTGCCGCCACGGGGGCAAGGCGTTGAGCGTCAGCGTGACGCGCGAGCAGTTCGAGGACATGACGGCCGACCTGCTGCAGCGCACGATCGACACGACCGACCACGTGCTCGAACAGGCCAAGCTCACGCCCGAGCAGCTCGACGCGATCGTGCTCGTGGGCGGCTCGACGCTGATGCCGGCCGTCAAGCGGCGGCTGGCCGAGACGATGGGCATCGAGCCCTATGCGGGTCTGTCGCCGCACACCTCGGTGGCGCAGGGTGCGGCCATCCACGCGGCCATCCTCGATGCCCAGGTGCGCGGCGAAAAGAGCGAGTTTGCCGCGTCGGTGCGCAAGTACCTGTCGGCCGTGCGGCAGGACGACGTCAATTCGCACGGCCTGGGCATCGCCGCCCGCAATCCAAAGACCGGCAAGATCGTCAACCACGTGATGATCCCGCGCAACTCGCGTCTGCCGGTCGAAGTCCGGCAGACGTTTCGCACGAACGTCGTCAACCAGCAACGGGTCAACGTGCAGGTGATCGAAGGCGATGCGCCCGACCCGGCGGCTTGTTCGCTGCTGGGCAACTGCAAGATCTACGGCCTCCCGGCCGATCTGCCCGAGGGTTCGCCGATCGAAGTGATCTATTCCTTCGATCGAGCGGGCCGGGTGCGGGTACGGGCCCGCGACGTGGCCGGAGGCGGCGAGGCGTCGATCGAGATTCAACGCCGCGGCGGCCTGACCGACGAGCAGATCGACAGCTACAAACAACTGGCCGCGGAATACAAGGTCGAATAACGCGGCACCTGCTGCGCCGAGAAGCGATGGCCACTCAAATCGACGTCTACCGCGACTGGCTCGGCATCGCCGAAACCGCGCGGCCGCTGAATTACTACCAGGTGCTGCGGCTGCCGCAGTTCGAAGACGACCCGGCGAAGGTGAGGGCCCACTACCGCAAGCTCAACGCGCACGTGCGCAAGTATGCGGCGGGCGAATATGCCAAGCAGTCGCAAGAGCTGCTGAACGAGCTGGCCAAGGCCATGCTCTGCCTGACCGATCGCAAACGCAAAGGCGAATACGACGCGTCGATCGGCCGGGCCCAGCCGGGCAAGGAGCGGCGGTTCACCTTCGAGCAGATCCTGCTGGGGCGCAAGATCGTCGACGCGGAACAGTTGAAGAAGGCCCGCGATTACGCCGACGCCCTCAATCTCGAGGTCCGCGACGCGCTGGTGCAGCAGAAGATGGCCACGCAGGACGTGGTGATGCAGGCCTATGCCGAATCGCTGGGCTTGCCGTTCGTCGACGTGGCCGACGTGGGCGTGCGCGTCGACCTGGTGCCGCAGGTGCCGGCGGTGCTGGCCCGGCAGCATTCGTGCGCGCCAATCATGGTCGACGACGGCCAGTTGCTGATGGCCTCGCCGAATCCATTACCGCCCGACGTCGAGGAGGAGTTGCGGCTGCGGGTGAGCATGCCGGTAAGGAGCGTGATCTGCACGCCGGCGGCGATCAACGCGGTGATCAATCAGCATTTCCCGCGCGAAGCGGCCGCGGCGCAGATGGCCAAAGGGGCCGCCGTTTCGGCTGCCGAGAAATCCGCGGCGGCCAAGGGCGAGGCGTCGGCGCAATTGACGCCCGAGGAACGCGAAGAGCAGAAGAAACAGCGCCGCAATCTGTCGATCGTCGCATTCAATTTCACCTTCATGGCCGTGTTCGGCGCGTGCCAGATTCTCTTGATGAAGAACGCGATGCTCTTGGGACTGGCCTTCGCAGTACCCGCCGCCGCGACCGTGGCGATGCTGGTCTACATGCTGAAGAAGTAACGGCCGGCAGCCCGCAATCGCGGCACCGGCAGCATGAGCTAGAGTTTCCAGCGGTGGGGATGCTGCGCAAATCGGGCCTCCGGGCGGACGCCGCGCAGCAGGTGCGTCACGATCGGAGCACTCGAGTGAGGCCGGAACTCTTTCTGGGACTGTCGTTCGCAGCGGCCATGGTGGGTGCGGCCGCGTGGCTGTGGATGCTGCCTCGGGTGGCTCGGATCTTTCGCGGCCTGAACGAGCCGGCGCTCTATCGCCCGGTCGCCGCCGATGAGCTGCCCCCCGCCGTGCGGCGCCACTTCGACGAGCAAGCGGCCACCTTCGCACGGCAGGGGTTGCGCGTCTGCGGCGATTATCGGGTGCGCCGCGAGCTGGAGCATTTTTCCCGATTGTTGATCGATCCTGCCGGTCACATCGCCTGCGAGGTGGCGTGGTACCGCTCGTGGAAGGCGCCCTTGCGAGTGGCCAGTTTGTTCTCGCTGCTCGACGATGCGACGTTTGTCGAAACGGCCAATCGAGTGATTCCGCCGCAGGACGGCGAATTGATCGTTCGCACGCATCGCGGCGCGAGCCCCGCGGAACTCGTCGATTACCATCGACGATTGCTTGCGACGCTGCGCGACGAACGGCGGACCGCGCCGTTGGCGCTCGACGACGAATCGCTACCGTTGGTGGCCATCTACGGGGCGGCGTTGATGCACGAGCGCCTGGCGGCCACGCGTCCCGGCACCGTAAGCCCGTATGCCGCCACGCTGCCGCAGATCCGTGCCGCGATCGAGCGCTGGATCGAAGTACCCTTGAACGAAGCGCCCGGCGACTGAGCCTGGCGAGCCCTTTCGAGCCGCGGGCACTCTACACGCCCAGGCTCCAGCCCTTGCGATATTCGCGGCGGACAAATTGTGCCGCGTTGGCGCAGTCGGCGAATTCCAGCCGCTCGGCGTCCCAGGCGAGCGTCTCGCCGGGGGCGGCGCGATAGGCCACGTTGCCCAGCAGCACCGCTTCGGCCAAGGCGCCGGAGTAGTCGAAGTTGCACGTGGTCGTGCCGCGCTCGCGGCAGGCCTTGAGCCATTCGGCATGATGGCCGATCGAGTTGGGGATCGACTCGGCCGGCGCCATCGGCTCGCCGCCGTCGTCCATGAACAGCTTGTGGGTCGAGTAATCGGCCAAGAGCCGTCCCTTGGTCCCCTCGAACAGCACGGCCGAGCCGCGGCCGTATTGCTCGGCTCCCTCGGGCTTGCGCTGGCCGTGGTACCAGGTCAGGTGCACGGCCGGCTGCTTGTCGGTAGCCGGGAAGTGGTATTCGACCTGCTGGCTGCCCGGCACGTCGTTGTCGCCTGCGTAGTCCTTTTCGCCGACCGAGCTGATGGTGGTCGGAGAGCGCAGGCCCAGGGCCCAGAACGGCAGATCCATGTAGTGGCAGCCGAAGTCGGCCAGCGTCCCGCCGCCAAAGTCCCACCAGTAGCGCCAGTTGAAATGGAAGTGGGACGGGTGGAACGGGCGTTCGGGCGCGGGCCCCAGCCACAGGTCGTAATCCACTTCCGGCGGCGGGTTGCCCTGTGCGACGCGCTGCCCGGGGCGCACGGTGCCGCCGTGCCAGACGTGCACGCGCGTGACGTCGCCCAGAATGCCGGCCTGCACAATCTCGACCGCCCGGCGATAGTTGTCGCCGGCGTGGATCTGGGTGCCCATCTGCGTGACGGCCTTTTGCCGGGCCGCCAACTCGCGCATCTGCCGCACTTCCCAGACGCTGTGCGCCAGCGGTTTTTCGCAGTAGACGTCGTGACCGGCCGCCAGCGCGCGGACCACGGGAATGGCGTGCGAGTGGTCGGGCGTCGCCACCAGCACGGCGTCGAAGCCGCCTTCGTCGAGCAGCCGGCGATAGTCGATGTACTTCTTGGCGCTGGGAAACATCGTGGCGGCCGCGGCCAGGTTCCGCTGGTCGACGTCGCACAGCGCGACGATCGCTTCGTGCTGGATTTCGCGGATGTTGTCCATGCCGCGATTGGCCACGCCGATCACCGCGATTCGCAACTGATCGCTGCCGGGCTTCGCCGCCGGCGCCGTGTCTTCGGCGATCGCCCGACGGAGCGGCGCAGCGCCCAGCGTGGCAGTGCCGGCGGCCAGCGCCCGGCGCAAGAATTCACGGCGACTTTGTGCATCGAACATCGCAGGACCGCCTGGGGTGAAAGGGCTGACAGAGAACCGGACCGCTGCCCGCGCGGCCATGCTAAACCGCGCCGCGGCACAGGGCAAATTTGTCGCCTGGGTCCCTGCTGCGCGGCAAGGCGAACTGTTACAACGGGGGGCATGGAGGAGTCGCAGCAAGAACACGAAACGCCGTCTGCCCCGGGCTCTCTCGACGCGGGGCCCGCCGAGAGCTGGCCGGACGACACGCTGGCGGCCGCCCTGGCGCGGCACCGGCTCGAATTGCCCGCGGCGCAGGTCGCGCTCCTGGAACGCTATGCGCGGCTGCTTTGGAAAACCAACGAGCAGCTCAACCTGACGCGGCACACGACCTGGGAGAAGTTCGTGGCCCGCGACGTGGTCGACAGCCTGCAATTGGCCGCGCACCTGGCCCCCGGCGAGCGCGTGCTCGACGTCGGCACCGGCGGCGGCGTGCCGGGCATCGTCCTGGCGATCGTGCGGCCCGACCTGAAAGTCACACTGTGCGACTCGGTGGGCAAAAAGGCCAAGGCCGTCGAGGCGATCGTCGCCGAACTCAAGCTGCCCGTGCGGGTCTTTAACCGCTTCGGGCAGGAGCTGGTGGCCGAGCGCCCGCAGGACACGCTGGTGATTCGCGCGGTGGCGCGGCTCGAGAAGATCTTGCGCTGGTTCGCGCCGGCGTGGCCGCACTTCCGGCGGATGCTCGTCGTGAAGGGCCCCTCGTGGGTCGACGAGCGCGGCGAGGCCCGACACCTGGGGCGGCTCCAGGGACTGGAACTGCGCCGCGTGGCCGCGTATCCGCTCCCGGGCAGCGACTCAGAAAGCGTGATTCTGGAGATCCGGCGGCAGGGTTAGGTGGCCTTAGTGCGCCGCTTGCGCGCACTTGGAAGGGGCCCTCGACCTAGAATGGCGCAGCCGTCTGATACGCGGCCTTTCGATGGCCTGGGACGATTCCGTCCGGAAGCAGGACGAGCTTTGTCCGGACGTCTCCATCAACGATGATCTGCATTTCTGCCATGGTCCCGGGTGCAGCAACACAGTCTTCGTCGAGGGTGAGCGTGACCCCATTCGTCTTGGCCAAGCGATACTTCTGGCGACCGATGACCAAGAACGATCGGACCGTGGCAGAAACCCCGTCTTCGTGATAAGTGGCCATGAGTGACGATCTTTCGCCGACCGAGCGAGCTCGATTGTATTGTGCGAGACACGTTACTCCGCCCCGGCTGGGGCGGAAGTTAGGTGAAGGCACAGATGGGGTAGTTTTCGAGTCGCATCGCGACACGGCCATCAAAGCGTGTAAACGCGAACGTGTCTACCTTCAAGAGAAGGGAGCGTATGAGCACCTGGCTCGATGGGGCGTTGTGGAAAAAATAGGGGAATTCTACGTCCCCGCCATGAGGGGGTCTGATGATTCGTTGATGGTTGTCGAGATGGACTTCATGCACCACGCCCCCTACGTGATCGACTTCGGCAAATCGAGCCTCTTTCGTAGCCCCGATTACTCCGCAGAGACCTTGCGCGACAACGAGGCACAAGGGGTTGAGCTGTTTGGAGACAATTGGCCGCGCGTTCTCAAGCTGTTGGACGACTTAAGGTCGTACCAGCTCTATTACCACGACCCGAAGCCGTGGAACATCGTGTTCGATTGAGTGGCGCGGCTAGATCTCAAACAAGCCCACTACCCCAATTCGCCGCCGGTTGACCTTGCCGGCAGGGCTTTTCTATACTCCCTGGTTTCCACCGCGGGCCCGAGGGCCTGCGTGGGGAAGGTTAGGGCTCTTTTGCAATCTCCTGCCGTAGCGAGGGTACAGCGAGCGATGGCCGATTTGATCAAGCCCCATGGCGGGCTCAGCGAACCTGTGAATTGCACCGTCCCGGCCGGCGAGATCGACGCCTTCAAGGCCGAGGCCGCGAAGCTCGCGAAGGTGCCCGTCTCGGACGCCGATTTGTCGACCGTCTACCGCTTCGGCGACGGCGCGTTGAGTCCGTTGGTCGGACCGATGGACTCGGCCACCTATAACCGGGTGCTCGACGAAGCGGTGATCGAGCACAACGGCAAGAAATACGCCTGGACCATTCCGCTCTCGCTGCCGGTCACCTCGGAGCAGGCCGCGTCGCTCAAGGCGGGCCAGAAGGTGGCGCTGGTGAACTCGAAGGGCGACATCGTCGCCACGCTCGAGATCTCGGACGTCTTCCCCTGGGACAAGCTGCGCTATCTGAAGCAGGTCTATCTGACCGAGCGGACCGATCACCCCGGCGCCGACATGGTGCTCAAGGGCGACGAAAAGTTCTCGCACCTGATCGGCGGCAAGATTCGCGTGCTGCCGCAGCCGAAGCACCCGAAGTTCGGCAAGTACGTGTTGTCGCCGCGCGAAGTGCGGGCCTTGCTGGCCACCAAGGGTTGGAACCGCGTGGTCGCGTTCCAGACCCGCAACCCGTTGCACCGGGCGCATGAGTATGCCCTGGTCTATGGCCTGGAAGAGTTGGTCCGCGCGGGCCACAACGCCGGCGCGGTGTTGAACCCGTTGATCGGCGAGACCAAGGGCGACGACGTGCACGCCGACGTGCGGATGCACACCTACGAGGCGCTGATCGAATCGCGCGCGATCGGCGAAGGCGACAGCGACGGGGCTCTCTGGGGACCGCGCGGCGAAGAAGTGCCCGACCGGGTGATCCTGCTGGGCCTGGACATCAAGATGTTCTACGGCGGCCCGAAGGAAGCGGTGATGCACGCGATCTATCGCCAGAACTTCGGCTACACCGACATCGTCATCGGCCGCAAGCACGCCGACGCCCCGTACCACGACGGCACGGCCATCTGGGGCGACTTCGACGCTCAGGAAATCTTCGACAAGCTGGGCGGCGACCTGCAGATCAAGCCGCTCAAGGTCGGGTTCGCGGCCTACTACGATTCGGCCGGCCGGGTCGACCTGATGGAGCGCCACAAGGACGAGAAGCCGGTGTTCATCTCGGGCAAGGACGTGCGCAAGACGCTGCTCGAAGGGAAGGAAGTCGACCCGCGGATCATGCGGCCCAGCACGTCGCGCATTCTGGCCGAAGCGATGAAGGGCCTGGCTTAGTTTCCGGCCGCGAATCGCCAGCGCCCACAAACATCGAGCCCCCGGCCCTTCGCCGGGGGCTTTTTTTGTCGACACTTGTCGACATTCGCCAGCAACAGCGACGAGCCTATTGCTGCGCGGCGACGCGCCCGTTGAGGCGTTGCCAGTCGTCCCACGACACGACGCCCACGTCGTCGCGCGGCGGGTCGGGCAGCATGGCGATCAATTCCAGCTCGTGGCCGTCGGGGTCATCGAAGTAGATCGACAGCGCCGGCATCCAGCCAAAGACCATGGGCCGCTCGGTGCCGTCGCGGAGAAAATTGCGACAGGCAAGTCCGCGCTCGTGGAGCCAAGGTACGGCCCGGTCCCGGACCGTTTCGAGCGCGGCGCGAAACGCGAAGTGCTGGCGATGTACCTCGACGGCCGGGCGTTCCCACAGGCCGAGCATCGCCTCGCCGGGTGGCCCGACCCAGAGAAAATTGACCCGGCGGGCCGCGTCACGCAGGCCGACTTGCAGTCCGAGCAGCTCGCAGTAGAAGGCCGTCGAGCGCGCCAGGTCGGTCACGCCGATGTGCGTTTCGAACAGCCCCGCGATGACGCCCACCCGGTCTGCTGTGCCTGCCATGAGCGCCTGCTTTATTTCAGCCCCACGACGCGGCCGTCGAGCTGCCATTCGGGTTTGGCTTCGACGCCCAGATAGCCGAGCGCGGTGACGGGCGCGTCGACCAGGTAGGTTTCGCCCTCGATCCGGCCGGGCTTGGCCGCGGCGCCGTGGATGATCAGAAAGCTGTTGCGGATCTCCGGATCGTTGTGCCCGCCGCCGTGGCCGAGCCCTTTGCCACCATGGTCGCTGGTGACCAGGATGAGCCACTGTTCTTCGGCGAACTTCGGCCGCGCGTGCAGGGCGGCCAGCACCTCGCCGACGTGGATGTCGGCCTGGTGGATGGCGTCGGTGTATTCCTTGACCGTCGGGTGGAAGCCTTTCTTGTGCCCGGTCTCGTCGACCTGGCCGATGTAGTAGAAGAGCACCGTCGGATCGTTTTCGGTGAGGATCTTGCAAGCCGCGGCCGCGGCGTCCTTGTCGGCGATGACATAGTCGTTCTCCGGCGGCGTGAACTTCAGCCCGATATTGGCATCGCGGACGATGAAGTCCTGGATCGGCACCCAGGTGGCCACCGAGGCGGTAAAGGCCTCGGGCCGGACTTCTTTGAGCCGCGTGAAGAAATGTGGAAAGGCGTCGTAGTTGCGGCCGTTGAAGCTGTTGTCGTGCACGCCGTGCTTGTCGGCCCAGACGCCGCATAGGATGCTCGACCAGCCGGGACCGCTGATCGTGTCGTTCTTCTGATAGCGCTCGCCGAGAATCTGGCAGTCGGGATCGACCGCGCCCTCGGCGATCAGTCGATCGAGATTCGGCGCGTCGGCCGCTTGCAGCGCGTCGAACCGGCAACCGTCGATGCCGATGAACAGCACTTTGCGCGCGGGCGATTCGGCCGCGGCGAAGGACGGCAGCGCGCCCAGGCAAATCAGCAGCGAGAAAACGACAGCGATCGATCGGCGCATCGAAGCGGCTCCGCAGGCAGGGGAAGTCGGCACACAGCAACCACCTACCAGGGTGCGCTGCTGGCGGCCGCTTGTCGAGGCGCCCGCGCTAGAAATGCGCTAGATGTAGTACATGTTTTCGCCCTTGGCGCGGGCGCGATCGAGCAGATCGGCGAACGTCACGCCGGCCAAGAGCTGCTGTTGCACGTCGGCCGCCTCGCGCCATACGTCCATCAGCACCTGGGCGGCGCGCGACTCGGGCGAAGCGCTGCTGGTGGGCTCGCTGTCGGCCGTGCCTTCGATGACCTGCATCACCTCGGCGAGCGAGATTTCGTCGGGCGGCTTGGCGAGTTGATAGCCACCGGCGGCGCCGCGCGTGCTGGTGACGAAGCCGGCTCCCTTGAGCTGCAGCAGGATCTGCACGAGGAACCGCGAGGGGATCGCGTGGCGATCGGCGATGCGGCGAATCTGCACCGGCAGGTCGGTGCCATAGGCGGCCGCCAACTCGAGCATGGCGATGCAGGCGTACTCGGTCTTGGCGGAGATTCTCACGGTCGGGTTCCGCCTCGGGTCGGCCGTGCCTGGCGATCGGCGATGGGTCCGGGGTGCGCGGCGCGGATCAGTCGGCCGAGTGCAGACCGCATTCGGTCTTCTTGAATCCGCTCCAACGGCCGGCGCGCTCGTCTTCGCCAAATGCCACGGCCCGCGTGCAGGGCCAGCAACCAATGCTCGTGTAGCCTTGGTCGTGCAGCGGGTTGTAGGGAATGTTCTCGTCGGTGATCAGCTTCCAGACGTCTTGCTTGGTCCAGTTGGCCAAGGGGCTGATTTTGACCAGGCCGAACTTCTTGTCCCAGCCGACGATCTTCGCCTGCGCGCGGTCGGCGCTTTGATCGCGCCGGATGCCGCTCATCCAGGCGTTCAATTCGGTCGCCGCCGTGCGCAGCACGCTCAACTTGCGCTCCTGGCAGCAGCGGTCGGGTTCGTGCGGGTAGACCGGACCGCCGTTGATCGCTTCGTATTCGGCGACGGTCGTCGCGGGACGACGCAGCTCGACCTCGATGCCATAGCGCTCGGCGATGCGGTCGCGCAATTCGAGCGTCTCTGGGAACTGGTAGCCCGTGTCGAGATTGAACACGTAAACCTTGGGCTGAATCTTCGCGAGCATGTGGATGATCGCGCAGCCTTCGGGCCCGAAGGCCGTGGCCATGCCGAGCTTCGGAAAGTAGTGCTCGACGGCCCAGGCGATGATTTCTTCGGGCTGGGCGGTTTCGAGCCGGGCGCTCGACTCGGCGAAGAAGGCCAGCTCTTCCGGCGTGGCCGCGCGAACGGTCGGTGCGGACGCCGGCCCAGCGGTCGGGGACGCAGCCGTCGGGGATACAGCCGGTTCGTCCTGCGCGGGATAGACGACGCTGAGCCCCATCGCGGCCGCGCGATCGTCGATGCTCGAGGCCGTGGACTGGGTCTCTTCGCCAGCAGTGCCGCGTGTCATGGATGCAGGTCTCGCCGCGTGATGCATAAGGCTCGGGGCTGCTCGCGCCCCCTCCCAATCCAGAAAGGCGACGTGCCGTGAAATATTACTAAGTTGGTCATCTAGGTCAAGTATAGCGTCGACTAGCAGTTTCATCGTCCAGTCGCGGCTCGCCGATTGAGCCATTACCTGTTTTGACGCCGCACCGATTCGGGCCAAACCGCGGTCGATCGAGCGTAAGTCATTGGCCAGCAATAGCTTGACGATGGGTTGTCGAGCCATCACGATTGACTCCCTGGCGAACTGCTCCGCACGGCAGGGTGAACAACATGGCTCATCAGGTGTATTTGGCCGTTGATCTGGGGGCGTCGAGCGGACGCGTCTTGGCAGGTGTTTTTGACGGTCAGCGACTGCGCCTCGAAGAGGTCCACCGGTTCGAGAATGGGCCCGTCCAAGTTGGCGGCACGCTGCATTGGGACGTGCTCCGACTATGGCAAGAGATCCAGGCGGGGCTGCGGCAGGCGGCCACACAGTACCGCGGTCAAATCGTCTCGGTGGGCGTCGACACCTGGGGTGTCGATTTCGCGCTGCTGGGCCGGGGCGACGTGCTCCTGGGCAATCCGGTGCACTACCGCGACCGCCGCACCGACGGGGTGATGGAGCGGGCGTTTCGACGCGTACCGCGCAGCGAGATCTTCGCCGCGACCGGTTTGCAGTTCATGCAGTTCAACACGCTGTTCCAACTGATCGCGATGACCGAGCAGAACTCGCCGCTGCTGGAGGTGGCCGAGTCGTTGTTGTTGATGCCCGACATGTTTCATTGGCTACTCACCGGTCGCAAGGCCAACGAGTTGACGAACGCCACGACGACGCAGTTCTACAACCCGATCACGGGGCGCTGGGCGACCGAGCTGTTCGAGCGTTTCGAGTTGCCCCAGCGGCTACTCGGCGAGTTGGTTCAGCCCGGTACGCGGCTGGGCAAGCTTGCCGGGCACGTGGCCGCGGCCACGGACCTGCCGAACGTGGAGGTGGTTTTGCCGGGCACGCACGACACGGCCAGCGCCGTGATGGCCGTACCCGCCGCCGACCCGACCGCCGAGCGACCGACGTGGGCCTATATCAGCTCGGGCACCTGGGCCTTGGCCGGGGTGGAGACGCCGCGCGCGGTGGTGAACGACGCGTGCGCAGCCATGAACTTCACGAACGAAGGCGGCGTCGGCGGGACAAATCGCCTGCTCAAAAACATCACGGGACTGTGGCTGGTGCAGGAATGTCGGCGCGCGTGGGCCCAGGCCGGGACGAGCTACGAATGGGGCGCACTGGTCAAGATGGCCGCTGCCGCGCCGCCGCGCGTGTCGCTGGTCGATCCCGACGCGCCCGATTTTCTCGCTCCCCGCGATATGCCGCAGGCGATTGCCGAGTATTGCCGGCGCACGGGACAAACGGTGCCCGACGGGCCAGGCGCGATGATCCGCTGCGCGTTGGAGAGCATTGCGCTCAAGTCGCGCCGAGTGCTCGAACAGGCCACCCAACTGAGTGGCGCGCAACTTGCCGTGATTCACATCGTCGGCGGCGGCGTGCAGAATCGCGAGCTGTGCCAGGCCACGGCCGATGCGTGCGGGCGGCGCGTCCTGGCCGGGCCGGTCGAGGCGACGGCGACGGGCAACGTGCTCGTCCAGGCCATGGCCGCCGGCGCGGTCGGCTCGATCGCCGAGGCCCGCGACGTCGTACGCCGCTCGTTCGCTCCGGAAGAATACTCGCCGCGCCAGTCAGCAGCCTGGGACGAAGCCTACGGGCGATTTGAGCAGTTGTTGCCCTAGGTGTCCCGTGCGCTAGGTCTACACAAGGAGTGGGTGACGTGATCGTCGGCGTGCCGAAGGAAATCAAGCGGGACGAATATCGCGTCGGCATGTTGCCGGTCGGCGTCGAAGAGCTGTGCCGGGCGGGCCACGAGGTGCTCGTCCAGTGCGGCGCGGGGCTGGGTTCCGGCTTGTCCGACGCGGCCTACGAAGCGCAAGGCGCCGTCCTCGTGGCGACGGCCGACGAGATTTATGGCCGGGCCGAACTGATCGTGAAGGTCAAAGAGCCGCTGGCGGCCGAATGGCCGCTGTTGCGTCGCGGGCAGACGGTGTTCACTTATTTTCATTTTGCCGCCGACCGGCAATTGACCGAGGAGGTGTTGCGCACCGGCGCTACGGCCGTGGCCTACGAGACCTTGCGCGACGAGAACGGCCGGTTGCCACTGCTGACGCCGATGAGCGAAGTGGCGGGACGCATGAGCATTCAGGAGGGGGCTAAATTCCTCGAGCGTCCGCAGATGGGACGCGGCATTTTGCTCGGCGGCGTCCCGGGCGTGGCGCCTGCCCACATCGTGGTGCTCGGCGGCGGCGTGGTGGGCGCGAACGCGGCCAAGGTGGCCGCGGGCTTCGGCGCAGCGGTACGAATTCTCGATATCAACATGGATCGGCTGCGATATCTCGACGACACGATGCCGCCGAACGTCGATACGTTGTTCAGCGATCGGCATACGATCCGCGAACAGTTGCAGTTGGCCGATCTGGTGATCGGCGCGGTGCTGATTCCGGGAGCGAAGGCGCCGCGGCTGGTCGAACGCGAGCATCTCGCGCTGATGAAGCCCGGCGCGGTCATCATCGACGTGGCCATCGATCAGGGCGGCTGCGTCGAAACCAGCCGGCCGACGACGCACAGCGAGCCGACATACGTCGTCGACCAGGTTGTGCACTACTGCGTGACGAACATGCCCGGCGCGGTAGGACGAACGAGCACCTATGCCTTGTGCAACGTGACGCTGCCGTGGGCCCTGCGGATTGCCGCTGCGGGCATCACGGCTGCGGCCCAGCGCTCGAAGCCGCTGGCCCGGGCCATCAATCTGTACCAGGGGCGCGTGACCAATCGCGCGGTGGCTGAGACGTTCGGGCTGGATTTTGATCCGAGCTTCGACGTGTAGCGCGCGGGCCGGATTAGCGCGGCGGTCGTGGTGGGGTGCTCAGGTCGAGGAAACTGGCCCCGTCGATGTCGACCTTGTTCGTCGACGGCTGAAAGCGGATTTGTGCGGCCGTCAGGTGCTGAGGCGGAGCCCCGGGCTGGCGCTGCACGTTCAATTCGGCCAGTTGCCGTCCCGAGCCGGCCAGGACGAGGATGTCCTTGGCCTCGACGTAGGCCAGGCGTTGGCCGCGGGCGGTGAACTGCTGCCCCTCGACGAACGGATTGCCCGTGGCCTCGAGCTCGAACGAGCGCTCACCGCCGGTCGGCGAATCTACTTGCGTGGCGGTGAGTTGCTGGCAGTTGAGCAGAATGTCGCGCGGGCGGAGCGGGCCGGGGTTGTCTGGATCGAGCGATTCGTCCCAGCGTGCGACGGGTCCGTAGGCGACGCGCACCTGTTCGTGAAAGGTCGTGGTGCGGCGCTGCAAGTTGCCGGTCATTTTGCCCTGGAAGCGCACGCCGAGGTAACTCAGGCCCGCGCTGCCGGGAGGAGCGCCCGGCGGCGGTCCGAGAATGGGCAAGCCATTGGCGCCGGGCAACCGCGCCGCGGCGTCGTCACCGCCGAGCCGCACGACGGACAGGCCGCCGGGGCCGGCGCCTTGAAGTTCGCCGGTGCGTTGCTCGAGGTGCAAATCGACCAGCGAGAGCTTGGCGATCGACGTGGGTTGGTTGCCGTTGAAGGTGCGGTTCTCCATTTCGACGCCGCCGGCGCACTGGAGCCAGTCGAGATTGGGCCGACTGCTGCCGGGGTTCTCGAAATCGAGCGGGGCGTCGAGATGCACGCGCAAGTTGGCCGTGCGCAGGGTTTGTCCGGAAAGTTGCGCGATCACGTCGCGCTCGAACTGCGCTTCTTGACCGTTGAAGTCCATGCGCCCAGCCCAGAGCAGATCGAGCATCTGCTGGACTGCGGCCGGTTGGCCTTGCAGATCGCGATCGACGGGCAGCACCATGTGGCCGGCGCCGTCGACCCAGAGATGATCGCTCTGTTGCTCGAGATGAATCTGCGCGCCGTCGAGCACGAGTCCACGGGCTTTCACGTGGGCCGGTTCGCCGGTGATCGTCACATGACCGTGGGCCGGGTCGGACTGGTCGACATGCAGATGATTCGCTTCGATCAGCACGGGAGGCTGAGTCGTGTCGCGCCGGTCGATCTCGTCGAGGCGCACATTGCCGGCCAATACGAGATTGGAGAGTTGAGTCTGGGTGCCGCGCACCAGGACCTTGGCTTTCAGGGTATCGCCGCGGACCTGTAAGCGCGACGCAGGAGCGTCCGTGGCAGGGTTCGTCGCGGCCTGATCGCGCGCCGTGGAAGCGGCTTGCGGCGGGTTGCCGGCGCCCTGCACCGGGCCGGTGGGTAGCGCGGCAATCGGCCCCAGCGCGGGACCACCCTCGGGCAGCGCCGGCGCAGTGACGGGCAGGTTTTCGAACCAGAGCTCTAGGAGATTGGCATGTGTGACCAGCCGGGGCGATTCGACGTGCACGTTGTTCGTGGCCCGCAGCTTGTCGGGCACCAGGCGCAGCGCGGGCGAGTTCGGCGAAACGGGCGGCGTCGGCAGCGGTGCCCCGGTGGCCGCGGCAATTTGCATGGTGGCCGCGACTTGCGCGGCGGGGGAATACTCGGGAGGCGCTTCGAGCAGCCAGGCATGAATCTCGCCCGCGTCGAGCGAACCGAGACCGACGGCCGCCAGATGTGCTTCTCCCCGGACCGACAGGACATAAGCGGCGGGGTTCTGCTGATCGGGCCGGAGCCGCAGGTCCTGGGTCCAATGGGCCTCGACCTGCTGGGCTTGTTCGCCCGGCAGCACGCCGCGCAGCCAGCCGGCGCGGTTGGCCACGAACGACCCGATCCGGCGATTGGGTTCGGGCCAATAATAGATCTGCGGGGCGTGAATCTCGTGCCGTTGGTATTGGATCGAGGCGGTCTTTTGCGAGCTGACGCCGACGGCGCCGGTGAGGAAGTCGTATTCCAGTTTCTGGCCGAAGGCGACGACTTCGGAATTGGGCGACCGCAGCTCGACCTCGTCGCCGCGGGCCTCGAGGCGCTTGGGCTGCAACTTCGGAAGCTTGAACCCTCCGGAGGGGACGGGAATGCTGCCGTCGGGATTGGGCTTGAGCATCAACTCCAAGAGCAGCAGGTCGCAGCGCAGCTCGTCGGGCGCGCCGACCGGATTGACGCGCGTCACTTCGACGCGCTGCTGAAACGACAAGGCATACCGCAGGGCGTCGTATTCGAGCGGTCCCACGCAGCGGATGCGCAGCGGCGCGAGCTGGCGCTCGCCGGTCGGCTGGGGGGCGGATCCGCGATCGGCCGGCAGCGCGCTGCCGGTGTCGATGAGCAGTTCGAGGGTGATATCGCGGAGGATACTCAGACTCTTGATGCCGCTGACCGACTGCTTGTGCGCGGTGGCCGAAGGTACGGTAGAGACGAATTCGATCCGCAGGCCGACACCCTGGCCGGCGTTGCCTCCCTGGCGAAAGACGATCGGCTGCGGCGTGGTGCCGTCGACCTCGTTGATCATCAAGTCGCTGGTTTCGATGTACAGATCGTCCTCGGGTCCAGGTTCGCGACCGGCGCTGCGCAGCGTGAGCGGGCCAGCCAGCTCCGAGGCGATCAGCCGGCCGAAGCTCGTCTTGCGCAAATCGAGCGGCTTGTCGAACCGCAGCTTGGCGCCTTGCGGGGCCTCGAGCACCATGGCCCGCTGCCGGCGCTCGTCGTCGGTCAGCTCGGCGTCGTTGGGCACGAAGATCATCGTGCAGGGGTTGATGCTGATCCGCCCGTCGGGCAGATTCTCGTATTCGCGAAAGATCAGCTTGGCACGGTCGGTTTCGAGCACGAACGGCGCTTCGAGCTGCCAGGCCCCCTCGGGGAACAAGGCGCTTAGACCTTTGCGCTGGCGGGCGCGCACCTTCTCGTGCCACTTCGGATCGGACACGTGATGCGTGGTGGCGCGGCGCTCGGCCGGCGGCTCGATCAACGGTACGGCCAGCAGCCGATAGGTGCCCAACGCCATCAGCATCAGGAACAGCGTGAACAGCGATCTGGTCAGCTTGTTCAGCATGGGGCCCGGGGGGCAGTGACTGCGGGGGAACGCGCTGCGCGGCGGTCGGCTGGAATTCAGGGGGTGTCGAACTTCTGGATCAGCTCGGGCCAGCGTTTCTGGGCTTTGAGGATCCGTTCGACGAGCTCGCGCACGGCGCCGGCACCGCCGCGCAACGTCGTGACATAGTGGGCGGCGGCGCGCAGCTCGTCGCAGGCATCGGCCACGGCGACGCCGAGACCGACGTGGCGCACGACCGGTAAATCGGGCAGGTCGTCGCCGATGTAGGCCACTTGCGCGGGAGCGAGGCCCAACGATTGCAGCACCTCGCGCACGACGGGCAGCTTGTCCTCGGCGCCTTGGCGCACCAGGTCGATGCCCAGCTCGGCGGCGCGAATCTTGACGATGTGCGAACTGCGGCCGGTGATCAGGCCGATCCGGTAGCCGGCGCGCTGCCAGAGCCGCATGCCGAGGCCGTCGCGGATGTGAAACCGCTTGATCTCGATGCCCTGGTTGTCGAACACGACGCCGCCATCGGTCAGCACGCCGTCGACGTCGGCCAGCAGCAACTCGATCGACTGGCAGCGTTGATCCAGATTCATGCGTTCCTCGCGCGGCCGTGCTCGACCGCAGACTGATTCGCTGGGCCGGCGATCGTCAGCCGGGGGCATCGGGCAGTAACCCGACGACGTCGGTGACGTCGATCAGGCCGAGCGGTTCGCCGCCCGGTGCTACGACCGGCAGCTCGCTGAACTTGCGCTCTTTGAGGATTTCGACGGCGTCGTTCATCGCCGCGCCGCTCGGTACGGTGCACGGACGGGCGGTCATCACCTCGCCGATCGGCCCGTCGAGCAGGCTATCGCGCCGGGCCTCGAACAGCCGGGCCAGATCGCTATCGGTGAACAGCCCGCTGAGCCGGCCGCCTTCGTCGACGCAGAGGATCGCGCCGCTGCGCCGGCCGGTACAGCTCGTCTCGACCAGCACCTGGCGCACGCTGGTCGTGTCGCGGGCCAGGCGGCACTCGCGCGCGGGCCGCATGTAGTCGTCGACCTTGCTCAGCTTGCGTCCCAGGCTGCCGCCGGGATGAAACCGCGCGAAGTCGTTCGGTCCAAAGCCGCGAGCGCGGCTGGTGACCAGCGCCAGCGCATCGCCCAGGGCGAGCATGGCCGTCGTGCTCGTGCTGGGGGCCAGGCCCCAGGGGCAGGCCTCTTGCAGCGGCCCCAAATTGAGCACGACCGTCGCGGCCCGGGCCAGCGTGCTGGTGGGCCGGCCGGTGACGGCGACCAGGCAAACGTTCAACTGGCCCAGGGCGGGCAGCAACTGCAGCACCTCTTGGCTCTCGCCGCTGTTGGACAAGGCCAAGACCAGATCGTCGCTGTGGACGCGCCCCAGGTCGCCGTGGACGGCCTCGCTGGGATGCAGAAAGTGGCTGCGGCTGCCGGTCGACGCGAGTGTGGCGGCGATCTTCGCACCGATCAATCCGGCCTTGCCGATGCCGGTCACGATCACCGACCCCCGGCAGTCGAGCAACAGCTCGACGGCACGGCAGAACTCCATGTCGAGTCGGCGGGTGAGTTGTTCGAGGGCCTGGGCCTCGAGGCGGATGATTTCCTGCGCGTAGCGTAGCTGCTCGAAGGCACCCAACCGCTGGCGCGGGGCAGACCGTGCGTGGCTCATGTGCGTCGTCTTCCGTGACAGGCGCGCGCCGCAAGCGGCGCAAGGCGAGGGCGGGATTCTAGCGAGGGCCCCCCGGCGCGACAATGTAAGCCGAGGTGCTGGCACCCCTTGCGCGGGCGCCCCTGACCAGGGGCCGGAATTTTTGCTAGATTGCCTAGGTCCGCGAAGACCACCCCCCATGCCCCAGCGAGCCGCGGCCTTCGAGGCCGGCGCGGTGGAAGGAAACCTGCCATGATCGTGACCACTAAAGAACTGTTCGAACTGGCTTACGGAAAATACGCCGTCGGCGCATACAACATCAACAATCTCGAGCAGACGGTTGGGCTGTTCCGCGGCAACCTGGGGATCAAGGACTCGAACGAGGAAAAGCTCGACCCGGCCCGCAGCGCGCCGTTCATCATCCAGATTTCGCGCGGGGCTCGAACCTATACCGACAAGCGGTTTCTCGAAGCGATGATTCGCGCGGCGGAAGAAGTCTTTCCCGAAGCGATCTTCGCCGTCCACCTCGATCACGGAACCGAAGAGGCGTGCTACGACTGCATCGATAGCGGGTTCTATTCATCGGTGATGATCGACGCCTCGCACGACCCGTTCGACAAGAACATCGAGATCACGCGGCGCGTGGTCGATCGGGCCCACGCCAAGGGCATCTCGGTCGAGGCCGAGCTGGGCATGCTGGGCGGCGTCGAAGAAGACATTGCCGTCGACGAATCGAACGCCTGCCTGACCGACCCGGACCAGGCGGCCGAGTTCGTCGAGCGCAGCGGCTGCGATTCGCTGGCCGTGGCGATCGGCACCTCGCACGGCGCCTACAAATTCAAAGGCTCGCAAGGTCTGCACTTCAACCGGATCGAAGCGATCAAGCAGCGGCTGCCGGGCTATCCGCTGGTCATGCACGGCTCGTCGAGCGTGCCCAAGGAGTGGGTCGATCGCATCAATCAGGCCGGCGGCAAGCTGCCCGACACCAGCGGCGTGCGAGAGTCGGATTATCTGCCCGCCGCAAAACTCGGCGTGACGAAGGTGAACATCGACACCGATGGCCGCCTCGTATGGTGCGCGGTCTATCGCGAGACGTTCCGCGACAAGCCGGGCGATTTCGATCCGCGGACGCCGGGCAAACCGTTCATGGCTGCGTATGCCGACTACATCCGGCACAAGAACCAGATGCTCGGCTCGGCTGGGCAGTTGGAAAAAGTACGCGCGGCGCTGGCCGTGAAGGCCTAGCCGCCGGCACGCCGGTGTGGGGCGCGACTTAGGCCTCTTCCGCCGGGGCGAGGCAGCCTTCGTCGTCGTAGGTCGGCGCATTGACCCGGCGGCTCACAGGACGCGTCTCGAGCAGGGCGTTGGGTCGCGCGGCCAGCAGCGGCATCAGCCGCTGGGGATCGCGCAGCTGCGGATCGAGCCAGGCCGCGTAGTCGGCCGGGTCCAGGATCACCGGCATGCGCTCGTGCAATCCGCGCAGGCGCGAATTCGCTTCCGTGGTGACGATCGTACAAGTCTCCAGCGGCGGATCGCTGCCGCGCCACGCTTCCCACAGGCCGGCAAAGGCGAATGGCTCGTCGTCGGGCAGGTGGATGAACTGCGGCTGCTTCTGCTTGTCGACCTTGAGCCACTCGTAGAACCCGTCGGCAGGGATCAAGCAGCGACGTTCCTTGAAGGCGGCCCGGAACGAGGGCTTCTCGGCCAGCGTCTCGCCGCGGGCATTGATCATGCGGCTGCCGATCGTGGGATCTTGCGACCACGAGGGGACCAGACCCCAGCGCAATTCGACGAGCTCGCGGTGCCCGTCGGGGGCGAGCCGCACGATGGCAACGTCCTGCGTGGGCGCGATGTTGTAGCGCGGCCGCAGGGCAGGCGGCTCATCGATGCCGAAATGGATCGCGAGTTGCCGGGGAGGTTGCCGCAGCGTGAATCTTCCGCACATGGCCGACGGCTCCTGCGCCCCAGGGGAGGGATGTTTCGCTCGTAACGGCTGAAACAACTATACGAAACACGAGTTCTCCAGCATGCGGCGGCGATTTCTGAAAACCAAATACGCAGGTGGCGAGTGGTAAATGACGCTGACCTAGACTGCGTTACCAGCTTGTCATGCCTCACTAGGGCGCAGAGGGGCGGCGGATGTACAGATTTCTCCCAGCATTGTTCGGCGCGGAAGGTTCCTGGCTGCCGGGTGAGGCGAGAGCCTGGTCGCGAGCGTTAGGCTCGATCGACCATACCGCCGACATGATCATCGCCGCCAGCTATCTGTCGATTGCGGTCGTGCTGTTCTGGGCGCTGCGTCGCCGCGACGTCCCTTTTCCGGGGGCATTCTGGCGGTTCGCCGTGTTTGCGCTTTGCTGCACCGCGCTCCATGCGTCGGCGGTGTTCGTGCTTCGGCCGCCGCTGGATCAACTGGCCGGATTGATCAAGCCGTTGACGGCCGTCGTGGCCGGCGTGTTGGCTTGGACCATGATTCGGCTGTTTCCGGAAATCTTGTACTTGCCGCAGTTGATGCAGCTCAACGAAAGCATGGCCGGCGAGATTGCCGAGCGCAAGTGGTTGGAAAGCGAGCTCCGCGAACATGCTGCCAACCTGGCATATTTGAACGTCGAACTGGAAGTGGCCAAGGCCACGTGCGAAGCGGCCAGCCAAAGCAAGAGCGAGTTCCTGGCCAACATGAGCCACGAGCTGCGCACGCCGATGACGGCCATCCTGGGCTTCACCGACGTGTTGTTGGGCAACCTCGATCAGGAAGAAGATCTCGAGGCCTGCCGTACGATTCGCCGCAACGGCGAACACTTGCTCGTGCTGCTGAACGACATTCTCGACCTGTCCAAGATCGAAGCCGGACGGATGCAGGTCGAAGAGCTCAATTGCTCGCCGCAGGAAGTGCTAGACGACGTCATCAAGTTGATGCGCGTCCGCACCGACGCTAAGGGGCTGAGCCTGGGAATCCGCTACGAAGGCCCCATTCCGGAGCGGATCGTCACCGATCCCACGCGGTGGCGGCAGATCCTCGTCAACCTGGTGGGCAATGCGGTGAAGTTCACCGAGGTGGGCGGTATCAGCCTGGTCGTCCGGCTGAACGACGCCGCCGGGCCGCTCCCGATGTTGAGCGTCGACATCATCGATACCGGTATCGGCATCAGCGACGAGAAGATCGGGCAGTTGTTCCAACCGTTCACGCAGGCTGACGCCAGCACGTCGCGGCGATTCGGTGGGACCGGGTTGGGCCTGACGATCAGCCGCCGGCTGGCCGAATTGCTGGGCGGCTCGATCGAGGTCACGAGCACGGCCCATGTCGGCAGTTGCTTCACGGTGTCGATCAGCACCGGCTCGCTGCAGGGCGTGGCCCTGGTCGATCCGCACCAGGCCCTCGCGCCGGCGATCGTGAGCCAATTGCCCTTGCCGGCGGTGGAATTGCCGGTGCGCGTGCTGCTGGTCGAAGACGGTCCGGACAATCAACGTTTGATCTCGTTTCTGCTCAAGAAGGCTGGCGCCGAGGTCAAGCTGGCCGGCAACGGTGAGCAAGGCGTCGAACTGGCCATGGCCAGCCAAGAGGGTTGGGGAAACCAGGCCGAGAACGAGGATGCCGCGTACGACATTGTCCTGATGGATATGCAGATGCCCATCATGGACGGCTACCAGGCCACGGCCGAGCTGCGCCGCCTGGGGTACGCGGGCCCGATCATCGCGCTGACCGCGCATGCAATGTCGCACGATCGCCAGCGCTGCCTCGACGTCGGCTGCGACGACTATCTGACGAAGCCGATCGACCGGCAGGCGTTGCTCGAGATGGTGGCGCGGTACGCGGCGCCGGCCATCACGCAACGCCAGGCCCAAGTCGCGCATTCCGGCAGCGACGCGACGCAGCCGTAGTCTCCAACGCGAGCTCTCGCGTTCAGGGCGCGTTCGGCCGCCGTCGATAGATGGTCAGCCCCTCGCGATTCATGTTCATGCGCAGCACGGCCCCTTCGTCGGCCCAGCGGATCAGCGGCACCTGATACTGCATGTCGACGGTGCCGAAAATCTCGTAGTTCTCCGCATACTCGCCCCACCACTGAAAAATGCGTTGATGCGAGCCCGCCACCGGTACCCAGGTGACGTTCTGGTTGCTGAACACGACGAACTTCGGCCGGGCTTTCTCGATATCGGCGATCACCTGCTCTTGCATCTGCAGGGCGTACGGGTGCGGCTCCATCAACGGGTACATGTAGATGTGACCCGTTGCCGAGCGCCGCTGGCTGTAGAACAAGATCTGCGGCTCGGACGCGAGGATCGCCACCTTGTCTTGCGGCGAGGTGTAACGGGCAATCTTCGCGGCGATCGGCAGTGACTCGACGAACGGGTTACGAAAGTACGTGTGCCGGCTCAACTGCGCGTCGGTCTGGGGCCAGTAGTAATAGCCCAATTGGCCCACGGGAAAGACAAACGCCGCCAACGCCAATTGCGCGGTCAATTGCCATTCGACGTGCGTGTTGTCCGTCAGCAGCCGCGCGACGAACCGCAAGGTGATGCCGATCAGCACCGCCGCCACGGGGATCAACAGAAGGAAATAGTGCGTGCGAAAATAGAAACCCAGCGAAACACCAACCAGCGACGCGATTGTCCAAGGCACCAGCAGCACCAGCCGCCGACGGCTGTCGGGCAGCAGCGGTGCGACGAGCAGCCCCGCGCCGGCGAGCAGCCAGAGCAGGCCCATGCTCGCGAACTTCCACTGGTAAGGGACGTAAGCGCGTACGTTTCGCTCGATCGCCGCGCGCGGCAGCATGGTGACGTACTCGCGGGCATAGGTGAGCGTCCAAAAGACGAAGTCGTCGTAGTTGCCCAGCGCGTACATCGTGGCGAATACGATCGCCATCGGCGTCGCGAGCCCCACGGCAAACCAGCCGCAGTGGGCCAGCCAGGAGCCCCAGGCACGCCGGGTCAGGAGCAATTGGTCGAGCACGAGCCATCCGCCGGCGCCCAACGCAAAGACCGACCCGTGCTGCTTGATCACCGGGCCGAGGCCGATCAGCACTCCGCCGAGGAAGAAGGCGTACCAGCGCGGGTGCTGGAGGCCGAGGAGCAACACGTAGATTCCCGCCAGCACCGGCAGTACGACGAAGTTCTCGGATTGTGCAGCCAGCGGGTCCACCGACGGCGAGAGCGAGAACAGGGCAAAGGCCGTGGCCGCGGTCGCCCCGACCATGGGATCGAACAGCCGGGCGGCCAGGGCGAAGAGCATCAGGATGGTCAGCGCGTTGACGATCAGGTGCCCCAGGTGCACGCCTGCGCAGGTCTGGCCGAAGAGCGCCTCGCTGGCCGCATAGACCACGTAGATGCCGGGCATCTTCATGGCGTAGAGCGAGCGATAGGGCAGGTCGCCGCCGAGGATCAACTGGCCGCCATAGGCGAACTCGCCCTCGTCGCGGTCGAGTGGCACGTCGAGAAACTTGATCCGCAGCGGAACGACGAAGGCCAACGCCAGCGCGACCATCAGCCAGGGCAGCCAGCGCACGACCCGCGGCGGCGACGCGGCAACGGGGGGCACGCCGGGCGCGGATTCCTGGTCGATCGCGGTTTCGACGTCGCTCATGGGCCCGTTCAGTCGCCGTGGCGCTCGCGCAGGCGCGGACTGGTGCGCAAGATGAGCTGCGCCCTTTCGAACTCGGCCAGCCAGTCGGCGACGATCTGCTGCTGTTGCGCCGCGTCGGGCAGCGCGAGTCCGGTCGGGCACGCGGCACCCTCGAGTTGCGCGGCGAGCTGCCGGTAGCGCGACAACGTGCGATCGCCGCAGCGGGCCACTTCCTGCTGGTCTTCACTGAGCATCACCACCACCGGCACGCGGTTGCCCCCGCAGATCTTCAATTCGGACGCCAGATGAGGATGGGCGTCGCGATCGAAGAAGCGCAAATCGATCCGCGGACAGGCCTCGGCAATCCGGGCGAAGATCGGGCACTGGTAAATGCAATCCCCGCACCAGGCCCCGGCCAGGCAGAGCACGTTCATCTGCCGCTTGAAGCCAGCCAGCAGGCGCTGCGCGTCGGCCGGCAAAGTCAGGGCCTGATAGGCCTGCTCCCAGCGTCGGCGGTGCTCGACCGAGCCGTGGCGTTCGAGAAACGTGCGGTAGTCGAGACCCTGCGGAAAGATGGCGGCGTAATCGAGCATCGGGTAAACCGGGGCGAGTGAACGGGGCGCGTGTGTCTGACGGGAACGGTCGCGGACGCTGGTGTATTGTCTGCGCGCGCCGGGGCGGGGGCAATTCAAGGTTCGTCCGCGGGGGCAGTGCCGCCCGCGCTGAGGGCCGTCAATGCCAGGCGCCTGGCCAGCCCGGGTAGCCCCTCGACGTTACCTCCGTTGGCGATCACCGCCACGGCGCAACGCTGGTCGGGACAGCGCAGCAGGAACGAAGTACCCCCGGTCGTGCCGCCCGAATGCGAGACCCAGGTGCGCCCCTGTTTGTCGGTGGCGATGTTCCAGCCCAGGCCGTATTCCAGCGGCTGGCCGGCGAGCGTGGTCGCAGGCGTTTGCATCAGCGCGATCGACTCGGGCTTGAGCAGCTTGCCCGACTCGAGCGCCACGTGCAGCCGGCACAGGTCCTCGACGGTCGAAATCACGCCGCCGCCGGCCCATTTGATGCTGAGGTCGACAAACGGCGCGTTCTGCCAGCGCTGATCGGCCCCGCGGACATATTGCCGTGCCCGGCGGGGTACAAGCTCGCCTTGCAGCTCCAGGCGCGAGCTGGTCATCCCGGCGGGCGCAAATACGCGCTCGTGAAGATAATCGCCGAACGACTGGTGGGCGGTGTGCTCGATGACGCCCGCGAGCAGGTTGTAGCCGTAGGTCGTATATGAAAAGCGCGTGCCGGGCGCAAACAGCAACGGATCGTCTTTGAAGATCTCGATGGCCGCGGCCAGGGTGTCGTAATGTCGCGTCTGCTCGAACTCGCCCGGCTTGTAATGGCGGATACCCGAGGTATGCGTCAACAAACGCTGCAGCGTTACGGGGCCCTCGGGCTTGGCCGGAAATTCGGGGACAAAATTCGTGATCGAGTCGTCCAGCGCGGCACGGCCCTGCTCGACGACCTGCAATACGGCGATCGCCGCGATCGGCTTGGAGATCGAAGCGATGCGGTAGACGGTCTGGGCAGTGCAGGGTACGTCGTTCTCGAGGTCGGCCAGGCCGTAGCCCGACGCAAACACCTGTTCGCCGGCCACCACGACGGCCACCGAAAGGCCTGGCGGGTGCAGCTTTTCGTACGCCGCCCGGGCCAGTTGGTCGTAGGCTTCGGGCGCGGCACGCTGCGCCAAGCCGCGCTCTGCCCGCAGCCCGATGCAGAACAAGCAGATCGTAACGAGCGCGATGGATCGGTTGCGCCGGCGCATCGGATCACCTGGGCGAAATTGCGGCGAATTGGCGGAAGAAGGCCCGTTGCCGGCGCTCGAATCCCAGGAGCGACGTCAGGGTGGGCGACGAGAGATACTGGCCCTGCTTGGGATCGCAGGGGCGTGGCTGCAGCGTCCCGGCGGCGAGCCCGGCGAGAGTTTCGCAGAGCAGCTCGATGCACAGCTCGTCGAGTTTGACGTAGACACTGGCCAGGTCGTCATCGCCGGTGGGCGTCAGCACGCGCTGGGCGAGGATGGGGCCGGCGTCGATCTTGGCGACGAGTTCTTGAATGGTGATGCCCAGCCAGGCCGGGCGATGGTGATAGATGGCCCAATAGGTGGCGCTCGCGCCGCGAATGTCGGGCGTGATGCCGTGATGCCAGCGCACCCAGCGAGTAGCCGCGAGCAGTTGCGGCTTGATGATCCCGCCAGCGATGGGCACGATCACGTCGGGCCGTTCGCGCTCGATCCAGGCCAGCGTTTGCGGGCCGTTGAGGTCGTCGAAGTGGATCGTCGGCACGACCGGCGACTCGGAGCCGGCGCGTTCGGCAAAGTGCCGATCCTGCAGGGCATCGATCTGGCGCGAATAGCGGCGGAACCACGCGGCGGCGGCCAGCGCTGGCAGCGCGCCCAGACTGCCGAATTTGCGGCGCAAGAACTGTGCGCGGCTCTGGCTGCGCCGAGGCCGTGCGACCACCAGAATGGCGGCGAGCGGCTGTTGGGCGTGCAAGCGGTTGAGGTAGTACCGCGTCCGCGCAGGCCAGGGGGGCGGTTCGACCAGCACGGCGAGTTTCACAGGTCACCTCTCGCCGAGCGTCCACTTGATCCAACCGACCGCGCGCCGCCGCAACGGGAACCAGGGCGCGAGAATCGGCGCCAGCTCGCTGCCCGCGTGGCGGCGCGGATAGCGCCAGGCGTCGGCGGCCGAGACGTGCGGGTTGGCCGCGAAGGCCAGTTGATAATGCCGCGAGGCCAGCTCGACCACGGCATCGTTGTAGCGGCCGTCGGGGTAGCTGAACACGGTGACCGGTTCGCCCAGATGCCGGCTCAGCGCCTCGCCCGAGGCCACGACTTCGTGCTGGCGTTCGTCGGCATTGCAGCGGGCCAGGTTGTCGTGGGACCAACTGTGGCAGCCGATCGTCTGGCCCAGGCGGCGCATTTCGCGCAGGTCGGCCCCGGTGAAATACTGCAAGTCGCGATCGGCGCGGTCCCAGGGCGGGCAGTCGAGCGCCGCGGTCAATTCGTCGAGCGCCGCGTCGCGCTCGGCCGGCGGCAACGACAGCAGCGTGTTCTTCGCGGCCCGGGACCAGCGACGGCTCTCGAGCCGGTTGCGGAAATCGACCGCCCCCAGCCGGCCGTCGCAGGCATCGCGCCGCCGGGTGGAGAGGGCATGGGCAAAGCGGAGATACCAGGGGACGAAATCGGTCTCGATCACGCCGGCCAGCACGAAGAACGTGGCGCTGAGGCCCAGCTCGTGCAGAATCTGCGCGGCCCAGAGGTTGTTCTTGAAGCCGTCGTCGAAGGTGACCACGACGCTGCGCGGCGGCCAGCGCCGGTCGCCCTGCCAGATCCGGCACATCTCGTCCATCGACAACACGTGCCAGCCGGCGCGCAATTGCTCCATGCTGCGGCGAAACTGCTCGGGCGTGAGCGCGTTGGTCAGGAAGTAATGGTCGCGGCGCGGACGCTCGACCAACTGGTGATAGAAGATGACGATCGGTGGTCGCATGGCCATGAGACCGTCGCCGGTTATTGACCGTTGGATTCTTCGCCTGCGCCGGCACGGTAGCGGCGATAGGCCCCGGCCGCGATCGCCTGGCCCAGGGGGCCCAGCGCGAGCAGCACGCGCAGGGCCCTGGCCCGGCGGTTGCCGCGCATATGCCAGGGATAGACGGCCTGGCCGAAGGTCAACATCCGGCGCGCCCGGGCGCGCTCGCCCCGGGCCAGCGTGGCCAGCCCATGCCGGGCGACGTCGTATTCGACGAACGCCCGCTCGACGTCGGGGCGCTCGAGCCCGACTTCTTTGAGCCAGGCGTTGTCGATCTCCAGCGTCGAGACGTATTGATCGGTCATGTACTTGAGCGCGGCCGTGGCGGTTTGCAGCGAGTTCTGATTGCTGGGGTGCACACGGTAGGCGAACAGCGGGCGATCGAGAAACGCCGCCGCGCGGCCCGCGCTGAGCAGCTTCCAGTTAAACCACTTGTCCGGATTGATCAGCCGGCCGCCGCCGTAGCCTTCGACCCGTTCGTAGAGTGCGCGGGGATAGCAGGTGCAGGCGAAGAACAGCGGATTCTTGAGCGTCAGCAGGCAGCGCTTGAGCAGGGGGCGCGCCTCGACCTTGAACGTGGTGCCGCCACAGACGTGTTCGAGCTCGGCGTCGCGATCGCTGTCCTGCCAGATGGCCCGTTCGATGCCGACCCGGCCGGTGACGCGATCGTCGGGGTCGATCACCTCGGGGTTCGAGCTGATCACGGTCGCGTCGGCCTGGTCGCCCAGGGTGGAGAAAAAGCGGGCGTAAACCTCCAGCGCGTCGCGGCGCATCAGGTCGTCCGACGAGAGCATGATCATGAACCGGCCGGTGGCCATCCGGGCAGCGCGGTCGAGATTGCCCGCGAAACCGACGTTGCGCTGGTTGACGTGCAACTTGATCCGCGGCTCGGCGAAACTCCGGACGACCTCGACGGAACGGTCGGTGCTGGCGTTGTCCGAAACCAGAATTTCGAAGTCCTGGAACGTCTGATCGAGCACGCTCTGAATGGTGCGGCCGAGGTACTTCTCGTAGTTGAAGTTCGGAATGCAGATCGAAAAACGCGGATTTGCCATAGCTGCATCACGGAACACGCGGGCCGCCCGGATTCGGGGCACCCGCGGTTGAGACCCCCGAAAACAGTTATGATAACTGCTCGGGCGCGGAGAGTGCAGCCGGATTCAAACGGGGGCCGGCAGCCAGACGGCGGATCATGGGGCACAATCGCCAGGTGTGAATCGGATGAGTTCCGCGTGGTGGAATGATTGGCGCATGGGCTGGGTCCTGGCCTTGCTCGCGGCGCAGGGCGCCTCGTGCCTGGCCGGGGAGACCTTGCGGTCGCCCTCGTACGATCGCGAGGTCCGTCCGCTGCTGGCAGCGCGGTGTTTCAAATGTCACGGTCCGGCGGCGCAGGAAGGCGGCCTGCGGCTCGACGAGTTCGAAACGGCGACCGGCGCAGGCGACTCGGGGCGAACAGCGGTCGTGCCGGCCAACAGCGCCGAAAGCCTGCTCGTCGCGCGGGTCTCCAGCGGCGAGCCGGCCGAGCGGATGCCGCCGCTCGAGGCGGGCGAGGCGCTCGCGCCGGAGGAAATCGACCTGCTGCGGCGTTGGATCGACGCGGGCGCGGCGTACGAAGTGCACTGGGCGTATCGTCGCATCGAACGTCCGCCGGTGCCCGAGGTGCACGCGACGGCCTGGCCGCGCGGAGCCATCGACCGCTTTGTACTGGCGAAGATCGAGGCCGCCGGAATGTCTCCCGAGCCCGAGGCGGGCAAGGCGACCTTGCTGCGGCGCGTGAGCCTGGACCTGGTGGGCCTGCCGCCGACTTCCGACGAGCTGCAGGCGTTTTTGTCCGACGACTCGGCCGACGCTTATGAGCGTGTCGTCGAACGGCTGCTGGCGTCGCCGCAGTTCGGAGTGCGTCAGGCGCAACTCTGGCTCGACCTGGCGCGGTATGCCGATTCGGACGGCTACGCGCACGATTTTGCGCGTACGATCTGGCCCTATCGCGATTGGGTCGTCGACGCGTTGAATGCGGACTTGCCGTTCGATCAGTTCACGCTCGAACAACTGGCCGGCGATTTGCTGCCGAACCCCTCCGCCGAGCAATTGATCGCCACGGGCTTTCATCGCAACACGCGCATCAACGTCGAGGCGGGGAGCGACCCCGAGGAATATCGCCTGGCCGCGGTGTTCGATCGCGTGACGACCACAGCCACGGTGTGGCTGGGCTCGACCTTAGCTTGTGCGCAATGCCATCACCACAAGTACGACCCGTTCCGGCAAGAAGATTTTTACCGTCTCGCGGCGTGCTTCAATCAGGGTGCGATCGAGACGACGCGCGACGAGTCGGGCAAGATGACCGACGTCAGTCCCCGGTTGGCCGTCGATCCACCGGCGGCCGCGGCGCGGCGCGCGGCGCTCGAGGCCCGGCTGGCGGCGGCCCACGACAAGAGCGAGCAGGCCCGGCTGAAGAGGGCGCGCGACGCCGTGGCGTCGGTCCAGACGCTCGTGATGCGCGATCAGCCCGAACCGCGCACGACACATGTGCTGCTGCGCGGCAATCCGTTGACGCCGGGCGACGAAGTCGCCGCGGGCCCGCCGCAGTTTTTGATCAAGGCCGACTCGGCCGCACCCTTCGACCGGCTGGCCCTGGCCCGGTGGTTGACCGCGCGCGACAACCCGCTCGCGGCGCGGGTGCAGGCGAACCGGATTTGGGCGCAGTATTTCGGCACGGGCCTGGTGGCGACGCCGGAGGATTTCGGCGCGCAGGGCGCCGCGCCGAGCCATCCCGAGCTGCTCGATTGGCTGGCGGTCGAGTTGCTCGAATCGCCCTGGCGGTTGAAGCAACTGCACCGGCTGATCGTCACGTCGGCGACGTATCGCCAGGCGGCGTCGAGCGCGCCGGCCAAGCAAGAAAGCGATCCCGAGAATCGCCTGTTGGCCCGAGCATCGCGGTGGCGGCTGCCGGCCGAGTTGGTGCGCGACAACGCGCTGGCCATCGGCGGCTTGCTGCACGACGACCTGGGAGGGCCGGCGGTGCAGGCGGCCGAGATGAACGCCGCGGCCGACGCGGTGTATCCCTATCGCCGCTCGTTGTACGTGTTCTGGAAGCGGCAGGCGCTCGACGACACGTTTGTGACGTTCGACGCACCCACGCGCGACGTGACCTGTCCGCGCCGCGAGGCGACCCGGTCGCCGCTGCAGGCCTTGGCGCTGTTGAACGATCGGGTGTTCGTCGACGCGGCCGTGGGGCTGGCCCGGCGCGTGCTCGTCGCCCCGGGCACGGATGGCGAGCGGATCGATCGCGCGATGACGCTGTGCGTGGCGCGGCCGGCGCGGGCTGGCGAGGCCGCGGCCCTGGTCGACCTGCTGGCCCGGCGGCGCGCGGCGTTCGCGGCCGATGGCGCGGCCGCCGAGAAGTTGCTGGCGAGCAGCTCGGTGCCGGTGCCCGACGAGATCACCCCGGCCGAGCTGGCGGCGTGGACGCTGGTGGCCAATGTGTTGTTGAACCTGGACGAGACAATGACCCGCGAGTGACCCGATGGCCCGTTACGCGCGACCGCAGATTGCCTCGCCGGTCGAATTGAGCCGGCGTCACTTCTTCCAGTCGACCGGCCTGTCGTTGGGGGGCATGGCCCTGGCGGCGTTGCCTGGCCCGGCCGGATGCGCGGCCGAGCTCGTACGCGCCAGCGGCGGTTTGCCGGGTTTGCCGCACCACCCGCCGCGGGCGCGAAGCGTGATCTATTTGCAGATGCTGGGCGGGCCTTCGCAGTTGGACTTGTTCGATCACAAGCCCGAGCTGAACGCCCGGCACGGCCAGGACGTGCCGCCGAGCTTGATGCAGGACGAGCGGTTCGCGTTTATCTCGGGCACCAAGAAATTTCTGGGCACGCCGTATCGCTTTGCGCAATACGGTCAATGCGGGGCGCCGGTGTGCGAGCACCTGCCCGAGCTGGCGGGCGTGGTCGACGAGCTGACCTTTATCAAGAGCATGCAGACCGACCAGTTCAATCACGGCCCGGCGCAGATTCAGCTCACGACCGGCTTCAGCATGATGGGCATGCCGAGCATGGGCTCATGGATTCACTATGGTCTGGGCAGCGCCAACGACGATCTGCCGACGTTCGTCGTGCTCGTGCCGGGCATGCGCAACTCGGGCGGCAAGTCGATGTTCGGTGCCGGCTTCTTGCCGGCCAACTACCAGGGGGTCGAGTTTCGCGTTTCGGGCGACCCGGTGCCGAGCGTCAAGAACCCGCCGGGAGTGAGCGCCGAAGCGCGCGCCGACACGATCCGCACGCTGGCCGAGCTGAACCAGCTGCGCGGTGCGGAGCAGGCCGGCGAACAGGTGGCCGCGAGCGTGGCCTCGTACGAGCTGGCCTATCGCCTGCAGACCAGCGTGCCGGGACTGATGGATATCGCCGACGAGCCGGCCTGGGTTCACGCGGCCTATGGCACCGACAAGTCCAAGACGAACTTCGCGCGTTGTTGCCTGCTGGCGCGGCGGCTGGTCGAGCGCGGGGTGCGATTCGTCCAGATCTGCTACGAGGGCGAGACGATGGCCGCGATCTGGGACTCGCACGGCGATACGCGCCGGGCATCGCTCGAGGCCGGGTTGCCGTTCCTCTGCAAACAGATCGACCGCCCCATCGCGGCCTTGGTGCGCGATCTCAAACAGCGCGGGCTGCTCGACGAGACGCTGTTGGTCTGGGGGGGCGAGTTCGGCCGCACGCCGATGAACGAAGATCGCCCCGGCGCGGCCGAGCCGGGCTTCACGGGCCGCGACCACTGGCCCAAAGCCGGCACGATGTTTCTGGCCGGCGGCGGCGTGCGCCCCGGCATTACGGTGGGCGAGACCGACGAGCTAGGATTTCACGTCACGCGGGACCCGGTGCACGTACACGATCTCAACGCGACGATCCTGCACTTGCTGGGCATCGATCACTTGCGGCTGACCCATCGCTACCAGGGCCGCGACTTCCGGCTGACCGACGTGCATGGGCGCGTGGTCGAACCGTTGCTGGCCTGAGCGCAGGGCAGCCCGGCACGACGCAGATCAGCCGCTCTGCGCCTTGCGTTGTGGTTTGCGACCCAGAAAGCCCGTGATGCCGCGGGGAAAGCGGAACGCGTCGTAACCGCGCAGCGTGCGGACTTGAAAGCCGGCGTCGATCAGACCGGCGCGCAACTCGGCGGCGTCGGCCACGCGCACATCGTGCACCTCGTCGGTGCGGCGATAGACTTCGCCGTCGCGGCGGAAGGAGGTGATCCGGCGGGTGATGTGGCGATCGGCCGCGTCGACCTCGGCGGCGTACAGGCAGGCCCAATCGTCGGTGAGCTGAAAGCTCCGCGCGCCGCCGGGCGGCACGCGCCCCTTGGTCACGACGTCGAACAGCAACAATCCGCCGGGCACGAGCGCCCGGTGGATCTTGCGCGCCAGCGCCACCACGCGGCGCTGGTGATTGCGGCGATCGAACAGATAGCTGAACACCTCGCCGATCGAGGTGACCGCCACGCAGGCCGGAAACCGCGCGGTGAGAAAGGACCCGGTGATAAACTCAGCGCGGGGTGCGCGGCGCCGCGCGAGTTCGATCATCGGCGGCGAAATATCGTAGCCGAGCACGTCGTAGCCGGCCTGGGTCAGCTCGGCGGCAAGGATGCCGCTCCCGCAGCCGAGATCGACGACGAGTCCCGAGGTGTGCCCGGCGCGGCGCAATCGCGCGAGCAGTTCGCGCGCGGCATTCTCGGCAAAGAACCCGAACCCGGCGTCGTGGATGAAGGCCAGGTCGGTGCTGTACCCGGCCGCGCGTGGTGGGGACATCGGCGGTGTGCTCTCGGTTCGGCGCGGGGCCGGTTAGCGGAAGCGCAGGGCGTAGACGTCGGCGTCTTTGATCTGCAAGCGCAGCCGCACGGGTTGACCGGCGAGGGCCTGCAGGTCGCTGCCCGACTTCCAGGCGACGGTTTTTTCGAGGTCATCGCCGATCAGTTCGACGCAATCGTCCAGCGCGTAGCCGGCCAGGGGCTGGCCGTCGGCGTCTTGCAGCTCGACGCGCACCGACCCGGCGGCCGAGGTCGAGACGTTGAGCACCAGGCGGCGCGGGCCGGTCGCCGGCGTGGCAAACCGCAGTGGCCGGGTCACCACCTCGCCGCCGGTGTACGAACCGTGCAGCGCGGCGAAGCCGTCGGTGCGCAGGACATAGCGCAGCAGGTGCGCGGTGGGCTGGCCGTAGTTCTTTTGCACGTACAGCGACAGTTCGCGCTCGCCGCTGGGCACGATGCCCCGGGCCGGGTAGTTGGTGCGCGAGACCCAATTCTCCAGGCCCGGACCCGGGCGGACGAACGCTTCGAGAAACGTGCGGTCGTAGCGGTCGCCGCCGCGGCTGGTGAGCAGCACCGCGTCGGAGATATCGCCGAAGTATTTCGGATCGACATGGATCGCCGCGGCTTCCTCGGGCGTGATCACCTGGCGGCCGGGAAAGAACCGCGCGGCGACGCCGAGATAGATGTGCGGTGCGCGAAAATAGGCGTGGGTCTGGTTCGTGTACAGGTGCTCGCGCGGCGCATCGCCTTGCGACATCTGCACGGGTGCAGACCAGTGGAGAAAGTCGGGCGAGGTGGCTCGACCGATCGCGCGAAAGCCGTCGACGCTCTTGCGATAGTAGAGCACGTAGCAGTTTTCGGTTGCCGACCAGAAAGCAACATTCTGCGAGTCGAAGACCCAGCCCTCGTCGGTAAAGACGGGAGTGTCTTGCAACCTGCGCCAGCGGAAACCATCGGCCGAAACGAATCCCCAGAGACCGTCGGGGCTGGTACCGCCGAGGGCCTTGTAGCGCTCGGCGGCGGGAACCTCGGGCCGCTCGTCGACGAACGGCGCAAAGTTGTGCGTGGCCGGTGCGGCGTTGGCCAGCACGATGTTGTTCTGCGCCGCCTCGGGACGCGGAAACAGATCGAGCTCGGGCTTGGTCCAGGTGATGCCGTCGGCCGATTCGGCGACGCAGGTCACCTCCTGCGGCGAGCCATCCTGGCCCGAGGCGGGCAGCCCTCGGTAATACGCCCGGAGCCGCTCGCCGTCGCGCAAGATGGTCACATAGCCGCTGAAGGCGCCTTCCCAGGGCCGGTCGAACGCCAGTGCCACGCTGGCGGCGACCGGGTGTTGCAGCCGGTGGTCGACCCCGTCGAGCCGGTCGATCAACCAGCGGTCGACGAACGGCTCGAGCCGATCTCCGATTTCGCGCACCGTGGGCTCGGTGCAGTAGGCAGCGTGGGGCGCTGCCGCCTGGGCGACAACCAGGACCATCACCGGCAGCAGGCCCCCGAGGGCGGGGCAACATCGTCGTGCGTACATCGCTCGTCTCACCGCGGGTCCGTGATAGCGGGGCCAGAAGTGCAGCGATTGTAGCTAGCCGTGGCGCTGCCTGCGCGGCACGCGTACCGATCAGGGACCCGTCTGGTCGCCGTCGAGGGCGATCGCTATGATCCGCCGCCTTTGCGTCGGACGAGGTGTTTTCGCGACGCAACAGGCTTTCAGGCCAGCGGAGTCGGTAACGGAGGATGGGCACGGGACTGAGGCTTTTTGCGCCGACACGCTCCAGCCGTGACGCGCACCGTGGGGCAGGGACCGGTTTGCGTCTGACGCGACCGGAAGCGTGTGAGGCGGACTCGACACGGCTGCGCAGCGACTTGCGCGCGATCGTCGGCGACGGCGTGGCGTTCAGCGTGATGGTCGGGACCGGCGAGACCTACTTGCCGGCGTTCGTCCTGGCGCTGGGGTTAGGCGAGATTGCCGCGGGATTGGTCGCCACGTTGCCCATGCTGGCCGGTG